>CAYTKB010000044.1:0-14201 GCA_964438265.1 uncultured Acetomicrobium sp.
CTGGCCTCTTCTTCGCTGCCACAACTCACAGTCACCTCTATTGGCTCGGAGAGAAAAGAAAACATCTCGGCGAGCTCGGCCGCTTTGGCCCGCAACTCTTCCGGTGTCTCGTCGTTTTCTATCACCCAATGGGAGGAGCGGACCTTCTCCTGGCGAGGTAAAAGGTAAGCCTCGCGGCCTCTCAACTCCTCTTCACCCCACCCCCTCGCGGAGGAGAGGCGTGCCAGGCGCTCATCAAGGGGAGCGGCGACATAGACGACAAAATCGACCCACCACGGCACACCCACCTCAAAAAGGAGCGGGATCTCGGCCACGACCCATCCATTGGAAGCGAATACGGCCCTTTCCATGCGCTTCATCACCTTGGGATGGATGAGATCGCAAAGCCATCTGTATTCACGCGCATCCGAGAAGGCCAAACGCGCGACGACCTGAGGGCGCACTGAGCCATCGGAATCGAGGATGGCGCTTCCCCACCTGGCGACGGCCGCTCCTATAATCTCTGACTCCTGCCATAGATCGCGCACAATTTTATCGGCATCGACTATGTGAGCCCCCTCCTTCTCCCAGAGGAGCGCCACGCTGCTTTTACCACCCCCAACGTCTCCGGTGAGGCCTATAACTAACATAGCCTTCCTCCTCCCTGCGGTCGTCCAAGACCTTGTATTCATCTGGGATTTCATCGAGGAAGCGAGACGGTTCACGATGCCCTCTCATGCCGAAGAGCAGACGACTGTTAGCACAGCTGAGATACAACATCTCCTTGGCCCTGGTCATGCCGACATAGCAGAGGCGCCTCTCCTCTTCGACATCGCTCGCCTCTTCGATTGACCTCTCGTGGGGACAGAGCCCTTCTTCGAGTCCTACCAGGAAGACGATGGGGAACTCAAGCCCCTTCGCGGCATGTAAGGTCAAAAGGTTGACCCTATCCTCGCCCTCGTCTGGGAGATCCATGTCAGTGAAGAGCGCAACCTCGGCCAGCATCTCCGCCAACCCTCCCGAGCTGCCGGCTACGGAGAGGAGCTCTCTCACGTTTTCGAGCCGCTCTTCCCAGTCCTTGGGGTCGTGCCCCCTCAGATAATCGGCATATCCCACCGAGTTGAGCACGTAATCGATGACTGCGCCCACGTTGTTCGAGCGCTCCAAAATCTCTCTCATATGAAGGGCCAAGGTTTTCGCACCCACTGCGGCTTTTCCCTTTAGTTCGGCGCCGCTTTCGGCGAGCCCTTCCCAAAGCGACCTTGGTTCAAGGTCTCGATGCAAGCTCAACCAATCGGCCAAAACCTCAAGCCCTCTGCTGCCGAGACCTCGAACCGGCACGTTGCCTATGCGGTAAAGGGAGGCTTCGTCAAATGGATTCAGAGCCAAGCGCATATAGGCCAAAATATCCTTGACCTCCCTGCGCTCGTAGAACGAGACACCCCTCACAATCCTGTAGGGGATACCCCGCTCCAAAAAGGCCTTTTCGTAGGTGCGGCTAAGCGCGTTCACCCGGTATAAGACGGCCGTCTCCCTGTAAGGATAGCCGCGCTGCCTGAGTTTTTTTATCTCGTTGGCCACGAAAGACGCCTCTTCTTCATCATCTCCGGCGAAGAGGATGCGGACGCTTTCGCCACCGCTCCTCGTAGTCCACAGGTCTTTGGGCCTCCTGTTGCGGTTATGGCGGATGACAGCGTTCGCCGCGCCGAGTATCATCTCGGTCGAGCGATAGTTCTGGCTCAATATCACCACTTTGGCCTTGGGAAAGTCGTGCTCGAAGTTCAGGATCATAGACACGTCGGCACCTCGCCATTGATAGATCGACTGGTCAGGATCGCCGACGACCGCGATCTTTCCGGAAGGACCGATCAACCTTTTCAGCAGCAGATATTGAGGGCGGTTCACGTCTTGGTATTCATCCACTAAACAGTAGCGGATCCTGGCTCGCTCCGATTCCAAAGCCTCTTCATCCGTGGACAGGACGTGCAAAGGGAGGAGCAGGAGGTCGTCGAAATCGACGGCATCCTGCTCGCGAAGCCTCTTTTGATAGATTTCATACAACAGAAGATTTTGCCCTTCGAGATCTCCGGGGCGCATGGTATTTGGGTCGGAATTGACCTTGCCGTGGGATATCAACTCCAAAACCCGTCCGGCCTCGAAGCGCTCCGGGTCGAGATTCTGCTCGTTTACGATGCGCTTGACCAGGTTTTTACAATCGACCCTGTCGAAGACGACAAAGGACGGCGAGAGGCCGAGCCTGGACAGTCTCTTGGCATTTCGATACAGGAAATGCAGGCCGTAGGAATGAAACGTGCATACCTGCATCCCCTTCAAGTCTTGACCCAAGAGGCGAGATATCCGCGAATTCATTTCCTTAGCAGCCTTATTTGTGAAGGTAACGGCGAGAATTTGGTGCGGCAACACCTTTTTAGCGGCAACGAGATAGGCGACCTTGTGCGCCAAGACCCTCGTTTTGCCGCTTCCTGCCCCCGCGAGCACGAGGAGGGGGCCCTCCGTATAGGTGACGGCCTCCCTCTGCTGCGGGTTCAACCCCTCGAGCAGCCTTTCCGGCGTCAACTGCCCCTCTCCCTCTTGGCGCATAGCCACCCCTCCACAAGGTCGATCCACTCTGGGATCCCCTCTCCCTTGATGGCCGATACCTCGAGACGCGCAGCTTTGGGATTCAGCTTGTCCACGTCATCCCAAAATGTTGCCTCATCGAACGGGACGTAGGGCTTCAGATCGACCTTGGTCAGCACGACGGCGCTGGCTTGATGAAACAGGCTCGGGTATTTGAGCGGCTTGTCCCCTCCTTCAGCGACGCTGCAAATGGCGACCTTGTGATCCTCGCCCAAGTAAAACTCCGCCGGACATACCAAGTTGCCCACGTTCTCGATGAATATCACATCCACATCTTCAGGAAGCCTCTCGAGCGCTCTCTCAATGAGGTTCGCTTCCAAATGGCACCCTCCATGCGTGTTGATCTGCACCACCGGGACGCCTATGGTTTTTATACGATCCAGGTCGCGGGTCGTCTCCACATCGCCCTCTATCACCGCGGAGCGAAAAGGTGGGTCAATGAGCGAACGCTCAAGTAGCGTAGTCTTGCCCGAGCCAGGGGAGCCGATCAGATTGAGCATCAAAACCCCGCGCTTGTCCAACATATTTCGCAGACGATGAGCAATCTCTTCGTCAGCCTCCATCACAGATCTTCTAATTTCAACCAATCTCGGCATCGTCAAGTTCCACCTCCACCGACTCCAATAGGAGTTCCATCCCCTGAACCAGATCTACATCCACAGAGCCGCAAAAGGGGCACAGCCCCAAATTTTCCGAATCACTCCACTCTTTGCCGCAATGGGTACACCGGCTGGCCAGAGGGACCTCCTCGATTTCGAGCGATGCCCCTTCGACAGGGGTCCCTTTTGAGACTACCTCAAAGCAAAAGGCCATAGCCTCGGGCACGACCTGCCGCAGCTTCCCCACCTTGAGTGTTACGCGGCTGACTCTACTCCACCCCTGACAGCGCTGCATCTCGAGCAGTGTATCCATCAGGGCCTCTACAAGCGACATCTCGTGCATCTTCCATCCCACCATTAAGGGGGCCTTTTGGCCCCCTCTCTTCAGCGTTTAGTCGAACTCGAGCGACCTCTACCGTCATTGGGGCTCGATGAGGCCATAACCCCCCTGTTTCCTCCTGTAGATTACGTTGACGTTCCCCGAATCCGCATCCTCGAAGAGAAAGAAATCATGCCCTAACAGCTCCATCTGCATTGCAGCCTCTTGAGGGGTCATAGGTTGAAGGGAAATCCTCTTGACGCGCACGATCCCTTCTGGCTTTTCTTCCTCGCTCGCCGTCACCGGCTTGAGATCCTTGAGCGCGCCGGCGACATCGTGAGTTTTAAAATGCGCTCTATCTTTGATGTATGACTTGTGTTTCTTGATGCGGCGTTCTATTATCTTTATTGCGCCTTCAAAAGCAGTCCTGAGATCGGGGGCATGTTCCTCACCGCGCAAGATTGCGCCGTTGGCGTCGAGGGTTATCTCAACTACATGCATGCCGCGAGTATATGTGACTCTCACCTGAGCATCGAGGATCCGATCGTAGAACTTTTCAAGCTTGAGCAGCTTCTCTCTCATCTGTTTCTCTATAGCTTCTGGTACTTCTACGTTGCGCGCCACGAACCTGATATCCACGCCTCATCCCCCCATTTCCATCATAATTCGGTTTAATAATTTTAGCCCATAAGGCCAGATCTTTCAATGCGACCACAATAAGAGCATAATTCAGCGCTACTGCATTGGAAGCAATATGGGAACTTGTCAAGCTTTATCCGTAATTTCAGCAGTCTCGTCGTATAATCTTTAGCCTCCCTTGTGCCACCTGCGAAGGGATACCGATGGCTTCGCGTTATGCTTTATCGACTTATCCAGGCAGACTGAGCTTCTTAGATTGGCTCGGCCGCCCAAGCTCCATAGTCTCGTTTTTTTTGACCTGCCCCACGGTATGATAGGCTATAATGGATTTATCTATTAAAAAATCTTAGCCCCAAGAGGTGAGTTCAGAGATGGAATTTAACTTTTCTGCGAGGGCCAAGCGTATGCAACCCTCAGCAACGCTCGAAGTCTCGGCAAAGGCGAAAGCGCTCGCGCGAGAGGGCAAGCCGATCATCTCATTCGGATCTGGAGAGCCCGACTTCGCCTCTCCCCCTTCGGCCATGACGAGCGCCAAAGAGGCCATAGACAGGGGAGAGACCCACTACACTCCGGCTACCGGCATTCCGGAGCTGAAGGAAGCCGTGGCCGATTACTACGCCAGGCGTTTCGGCCTCAACTACTCGCCCCAACAGGTGCTCATCGGCGCAGGGGCAAAACCCCTCATCTACGAAGCTCTGGGCTGCCTCGTAGATCCCGGCGATGAGGTCTTGGTATTCGCTCCAGCATGGGTCAGCTATGTGGAGCAGATAAGGTTGTGCGACGGGAAGGAAGTGGTGGTGGACACGAGCCGCTCCGGCTTTCTCCCCGACCCCAAAGAGGTCCGCGCCGCAATAAGCGACCGCACTGTAGGAATGATGATAAACACTCCAAATAACCCGACAGGAGCCGTTTACAGCGTAGATCTGCTGAAGGAAATCGCAAAGATCGCAACGGACAGGGGACTCTGGATCATATACGACGAAATCTACGAGCGGCTGACGTATGACGGAACCAGCCACTCCAATATAGCGCAGGTCGCTCCCGAAACGCTGGACAGGACGATAATAATAAACGGCGTCAGCAAGGCCTATGCGATGACCGGGTGGCGCATAGGATATGCTCTTGGGCCCAAAGATGTCATCGCCAAGATGGGGGAGTTCCAGGGACACCTCACCTCCAACCCCACGTCTATCGCCCAATGGGCAGCGCTCGGCGCCATTAAGGGCGCCGAAGAGGATGTGAAAAAGATGGTTTCGGCCTTCGCCTCGCGGCGAAAGAGGATGCTCGAGATGCTAAACTCCATGCCGCACATAAAGGTGACCGAGCCGAAAGGGGCCTTCTACGTCTTTGTGGATATAAAAGAATGTCTCGGCAAGCGGAAGGACAGCAAAGAGATATCGGACGACGTCACCTTCTGTCAGGTTCTGTTGGGAGACGAATATCTCGCGCTGGTCCCCGGGAGCGCATTTCTGGCCCCCGGCCATGTCCGCCTATCCTACGCAAACTCGATGGAGGAAATCGAAGAGGGAATGAAGCGGCTCAACCGCTTTCTCAATTCTATTCGCTAAAATCGCCTCACGGTAAAACTTGGGTGCCAGCCTGGTCAGAAAGCGCCTCAAGGGCATTGTCCAGGCTGGCTATTATCGCGCGCTCGCCACCGTCTTTCACGAAGCGCAGCGCAGCCTCGACCTTCGGGCCCATGCTCCCGGCCCTGAAGTGCCCTTCAATCTTATACCGCTCGAGTTCATCGACGGTTACGGAGCCCAACCACTTCTCCTGCGGGGTACGAAAATTGATCGCCACCTTCGGCACGTCGGTCAGGATCAAGAGGATGTGGGCGCGGACCTCTTGGGCCAGTTTCTCTCCAGCCAGGTCTTTATCGATTACAGCCTCGACTCCTCTATATTCTCCGCTCTCCAACTTCACCACGGGAATGCCTCCGCCTCCAGAGGCTATGACTATAAAACCTGCATCTGTCAAGTTTCGTATAGCCACCGATTCCACTATACGAACCGGATCGGGCGATGGCACCACGCGCCTCCACCCTCTGCCCGAATCCTCTATCCACTTTTCGCCGCTCTCCGCCATGCGCCGGCGGGCCTCCCCCTCTGTATAAAACGGTCCTATGGGCTTTGTGGGGTTCAAAAAGGCCGGATCGTTCGGATCGACCTCGACCTGGGTCACCACGCAGACAGGTAGTCGGTCCCCTAAACCTGCATGGGTCAAGGAGTTTATCAGGCTCTGGCACAGGAAGTATCCTATCATCCCTTGACTCTGAGCACCGCAGACATCCAGAGGCATAGCAGGCACTTGAGAGCTCCCTAATTCGTTTTGGATGACTATCGCTCCCACCTGCGGGCCATTGCCATGGGTGATCACGACATCGTATCCGGCCTCAATCATGGAAGCCACTTGTGCGGCAGTATGGCGCACATTCGACAGCTGCTCCTCGGCCGTGCCTTGTTGACCCTTTTGCAAGATGGCATTGCCTCCCAAAGCTACCAACACTCGTTTTCTCATAGCCTCTCTCCCGAATACGCCGGATTTGATGCGAGAATTATCCAACAAAGGGATAACCATGTCCACAGCCCCAGCACATAAATGTGAACAAATGACATAAATATGTTTAGCCTTAACTAAATCATCCGCCAAAACACCTCTGATTTTAGCAAGATAATGAATGACAATTCAATATCTCATATAAAATCTCCTGACCTTGACACCTATCCTGGCTCAAATCAGCATGAAAACTGGGATCGTTATTTTAAAAGCGGATATTTTGCCACTACACTACTGCCATCAATCTATAGGGATAGCTCTTCCAGAGGAATGGTATTTTGAGCAGCTTGTTGAACCGTCCCCTGGATTGACGGAGAGTAAAATTCTTGAGAAAATGAAGTTGCGAAAGTACAAATCAGATACTTGCCAGAGGTAAAGGAACGGGCGGTTCGGATGCTATTTGAACATGAGAAGGAATATACCTCTCAGTGGGCTGCTATTAAGTATATAGTGCCTAAGATCGGTTATACGAGCGAAGCCCCTGGTCCTGGTGGGCCTCTGAACCTAGAATGAGATCAAGGGATACGCCTTGGACTGACCAGCATGGGGGCGTCATCGCATCTGTGTATTTCAGGAACTAAGCTTGGATAGAAAATAAACCAATATGGAAAGGAGGCAAAGAAATGAGGCAAAGAAATTCTGTTATTTATGTTGTTTAGCTGTTGTCTAAAGGAGCACTTTTGAGGCCCATTTATTTCCAAATCGAAGATATTGAGGAGGAGAGTAAAGATGTTCAGGAAATTGGGGCAGTCAATGGCAGCGTTATCTTTCAAGTATATTCCTGATCCCAGTATTTTTGCAGTTCTTTTGACATTTATTGCTTTTGGGCTTGGAATCGCCCTTACGAAGAGCGGTCCAATGGATATGGTCCTCAACTGGTATAAAGGTTTTTGGGAGCTTCTATCTTTTAGCATGCAGATGGCCCTAATGGTCATCACCGCGTCAACAGTAGCAAACGCTCCTGCCATAAAGAAATGGATTTCACATCTTGCCTCTGTCCCTAAGAACAGTAAACAAGCGGTCTATTTCGTCGCCCTGATTTCAGTGGCAGTTTCAATAGTCCACTGGGGTTTAAGTCTTGTACTCGGCGCGCTTTTGGCACGTGAGGTGGGTAGATCTCTGAGGAGGCGGAATGTACCCTTTGAATACGGCCTCATTGGCGCGGCAGCTTATTTGGGGCAAATGACATGGCACGGCGGCATGTCGGCCTCCATAGGCCTTCTCATTGCAACACCAGGGCATTTCCTAGAAAAACAGATTGGCGTCATCCCAATCTGGGACTACATGGTTAATCCTATGAACATTGTAGTAACCATCGCAGTACTGGTTTTCCCGCCCCTCTTCGCATGGATGATTCACCCCAAGGACGGTGAAATTAAACCTCTCGAACCTGACGTGGCTGCCTACTTGGACAAGGCAGATGATATAGTTAGTAAAACTCGTTCAGTGGTCACCATCGGTGATAAGATGAACAACAGTAAAGCGATAGCCTATATTCTAGCCCTACTTGGCTTTACCTATATTGTTTACCATTTCGCTACGAAGGGATTTAGCCTTGACCTGAACATAGTGAATGCCATCTTTTTCTTCGCTGGAATTGCCCTTCACGGCACAATGGCAGATTATGTTCAGGCGGTAAAAGACGCCACTCCAGGGGTTAGCGGCATAATTTTTCAATTCCCTCTCTATGCGGGTATTATGGGTATGGTGCGTTATTCTGGGTTGGTAGATGTCCTATCCGCAGCCCTCGTTTCGATCAGCACTATAAACACATTCTATCTATGGACATTTATTACCGCATCTATAGTTAATCTCTTTGTGCCTAGCGGCGGTGGCCAATGGGCTGTTCAGGGCCCCATCGCCATGAAATCGGCCGAAATGATGGGCGCAAGTTATATTAAGTCTGCCCTCGCAGTAGCCTACGGCAACACCTGGACAAATATGGTTCAACCCTTCTGGGCTATTGCTCTTCTTGGAATAACAGGGCTAAAGGCTAGAGACGTTATCGGTTATTCAACAGCTATTATGATATTAAGCTTTTTGGTTTTTGCCCTTCCTCTTCTTTTCCTCAACGCATAGTAATACTGAGATATCGGCATTTTGCAACGAAAGGATGTGAAATGATTGTCCGGAAGAGATTTTCGAGTTGAAGAAACCACTATACAAAAGATCCATGAGGCAATGAAAGAAGGACGCACTTCCTGCAGGATCATCGTGGAAGAATATCTCCGCCGTATCGAAGCCTACGATAAAAAGGGTCCTTCATTGAACGCCGTTATCCTAATTAACCCTAAGGCGCTGAAAGAAGCAGAGGAGATCGACCTCATCTTTCGCAAACGTGGGCCAATCGGGCCTCTTCACGGTATTCCAGTTCTTCTAAAAGACAACGTCGAAACTGGCGACATGGTGACCACCAGTGGTTCTCTTGCCTTAAAAAACTACTTGCCTGACGACGATGCTTTCATCGTAAAAAGACTTAAAACGGCTGGAGCTATTATTTTAGCCAAGGCTAACATGCACGAATTTGCCATATGGGGAGAGAGTGTAAGCTCTGTTCTCGGACAGGTGCTCAACCCCTATGACCTCACCAGAACTCCTGGAGGATCAAGCGGTGGCACTGGTGCTGGCGTGGCGGCCAACTTCGCTGCTGTAGGCATCGGAACGGACACTATTAATTCCATCAGGTCTCCTGCCTCTGCATGCAGCTGTGTCGGCATTCGCCCCACCATTGGCCTTGTAAGTCGAGATGGCATCTGTCCCTATTCGCTCGACCAGGACACAGCCGGCCCTATTTGCCGAACCGTTGAAGATGCGGTGCGTGTTCTTGATGTAATCGCTGGATATGACCCGGCTGACCCCGAAACAGCTTGGGCGGTAGGGAATATCCCTCCTACATATACCAACTTCCTATGCCCTGACGGCTTACAAGGAAAGCGCATTGGCGTGTTGTGGAGCCTCTTTGGCGATAAACCAGAGCACGAAGAGGTGAACCTCGCCGTAAAACGGAGCCTCAACGCAATGAAAGACGGTGGTGCGGTGCTCGTGGATGTGGATGAGCCTATCGACACAAACTACCTCACATCTGAAGTGAGCGTCCATCTTCATACCTTAAAAGACGACCTCGAATCCTATCTGCGAAGCTGCGGAGAGAAAGTAAAATACCACACGATATCTGAATTAATCGACTCGGGGGAGATACATCCGAGCATTATAGAAAACATGAAAGCCGCTGCGATTTTGGGCAGAAACAGCGACGCCTACAAAACACGAACGCTCAGGCGACTGGCCCTCCGCACTCAGATAATGAAGCTTATGGCAGATCTAAAGCTTGATGCCTTTGTTTACCCACACCAAAAAAGACTTGTCGTCCCCGTTGGGGAACCGCAAGTGGAACGCAATGGAGTTCTTGGATCAGTCACCGGATTTCCAGCAATTACTTTGCCTGGTGGCTTCTCCCACCCCACAAAAGCAGCCCCTGAAGGAGTTCCGATCGGTTTGGAGATCCTTGGTCGTCCGTGGAGCGAAGGGGCACTGATCTCCATTGCTTACGCTTTCGAGCAGCGAACCTTCTGTCGTAAACCGCCTTATAGCACCCCTCCATTAAGCTAAAGCGCAAAACAAGAAGTCGGGGAGGTTAAAAGCCCCTCGACTTCTTGTTTTATTAAGAATATACAGATGCATAGAGCGCCTTAGAAGAAAAATAGGACATTTTATTCTAACTCTATAAGGATTAAATTAGCAGTATAAGCATAATTACAGCTAAATTCCAATTATAAACATTATTTTGCCGCTTAAACAAGATAAATAATATATTACTCATAACGCAGGGCTTCTATGGGATTTAAAAGCGACGCCTTGTAGGCTGGATACAGGCCGAAGACTATCCCGACAAGGGCTGAAAAACTGAAGGCCAAGGCCACGGAAGCTGGAAGCACTACCGTTTGCCAATTGAAGGCGCTTGACAGTATGTAGGACAAGAGCGTTCCCAAAAAGACCCCCGCCGCTCCGCCCGTCATGGAAAGCATGCCCGACTCGACCAAAAATTGAAGCATTATGTCCTTGGATGTAGCTCCAACGGCCATGCGTATGCCTATCTCCCTGGTGCGCTCTGTGACCGAGACCAACATCACGTTCATTATGCCGATGCCGCCTACCAATAGCGATACCGACGCTATGGAGCCCAAGAGCAGGGACATCACCTTCATGGACTCTTGGGCCGCCTCCATGGCCTGTTGCATGTTTCTGACGGTAAAGTCATCGTCCTGGGATGAGGAAATCTTATGGCGCTGCCTCAAAAGGAGCGTCACCTCTTCCTGCGCCTTGGGCATCAGATCCTCGGACTTTACCTTGACCGTTATGGATGAGACCATGTTGGGCCTTGGCATGCCAAAGAGCCTCTTTTGCGCAGTTGTAACGGGCACCATGACTATGTCGTCCTGATCCCTCCCCCAACTTGACTCGCCTTTGGACTTAAGCACCCCTATCACCTGAAAGGGTATGTTCTTTATCCTGATCGTCTCGCCGACAGGGTCGGAGTAGCCAAAAAGCTCTTCTGCCACAGTCGTACCCAGGATGGCCATCTTGGCAGCGCTTCTTATGTCCTGCTCCATGAAGGTCCGTCCGGACTGCAGCTGCCAATCGTTTACCACGAAGACCCCTTCGGTGACGCCGGAGATCTGGGTGGACCAGTTTTGGTTTCCGTAAACTACCTGTGCTATACCGGAGTACTGAGCAAGAACCTCCTCCACGGAAGGACACTCTTCCTTTATGGCCATGGCGTCGCTAAGCGTCAGCGAAGGGGTGCTGCCGGCGCCCATGCGGATGCCGCCCGAGGTAACAGTGCCGGGCCGTATGACGAGCAAATTGCTTCCCATGCTCGACATGACGCTTTTTATCTGCATCGTAGCTCCCGCGCCTAAGGCCAGCATTGCTATCACGGCGCCCACACCTATGACTATGCCGAGCATCGCAAGGCCCGAGCGCATCTTGTTTGAAACTATGGCCCTAAAAGACACCCGGGATGTTTCGGTCAAAGATATCATCGCACTTCTACCTGCTTTTCTTCTTTCTCTTCCGATTCGTCGCTCGATATTAAGCCGTCAAGGACCCGTATGATCCTTCTGCCGTACCTGGCTATGTTGCTATCGTGAGTCACCAATACTATGGTTATGCCCCTAGTAGCGTTCAAATTTTGAAGCATCTCCATGACCTGCGCACCGGTCTTGGAATCCAGGCTTCCGGTGGGCTCATCGGCCAAAAGGAGGGGCGCATCGTTTACCAGGGCGCGGGCTATGGCAACCCGCTGCTGCTGGCCTCCCGACATTTGGTTTGGCCTGTGGTAGGCCCATTCAAGCAGCCCGACCAGCTCCAAGGCTTGTTTAGCCTTGGCCTTGCGTTCCTTGGCGAGCATGCCTGCATACAACATGGGCAGTTCGACGTTTTCTATGGCGTTCATCCTGGGAAGTAGGTTAAAGCCCTGGAATATAAAGCCTATGTTCTTGTTCCTAACGCGGGCCAATTCGTCCCTGGTCATGTTGGCGATCTCCTTGCCGTCCAAGACATACCTTCCGGACGCAGGGACGTCCAAGGCACCAAGTATGTGCATGATGGTCGACTTTCCCGATCCCGAAGGGCCCATAATTATGACGAACTCGCCCTTATCAACCGTGAAGGAAACCCCTTTTAGGGCCTCAAACTCCACGCCGTCCATCCTGTAAATCTTTCGCACGTTTTCGACTTCTATCAATGGCATCTAAATTTTTCCTCGCTATTATTTTTTCAGACCTACAGAGGAGGCCCCATCCTGTTTGACTTTTTCACCGAATTCGAGGAGGAATTTGTCGATTCGCCTATCACGACGCGATCGATCTCCTTTAAATCGCCCCCCACTATCTCCACATATGTGCCGTCAGTTATGCCGGTTTTGACGCTTTTGGGCACAGGCTTTCCATTTTCAAGCACCCATACTACCTTGCCACGCAGGGTTTCGCCCGTATAATTCGACGGCCTGTACCTAAACGCGGAGCTCGGGACGACCATGGCGTCATCCTTTTTTTCGGTGATGATGGTAACGTTTGCGGTCATTCCAGGTTTAAGCATAAGTTCGGGATTGGCCACGTCAACTATGACGGGGTAAGTGACGACGTTTTCAACGATGCTTGAAGCTATCCTGACCTGCTTTATTGTCCCCGAGAATACTGCATCAGGATAGGCATCGACAGTAAAGGTGACGTTTTGGCCCTCCCTTACGTCTCCTATGTCGGCCTCATCGACGCTCGTTTCGATCTGCATCTTGGTCAAATCCTGGGCAATGGTAAAAAGCGTAGGCGTCTGATAGCTTGCCGCCACCGTCTGGCCCACATCCACTTCGCGGGAGACCACGATGCCGTTAACGGGAGAGCATATCCTGGTATAGCTTAGGTCTGTCTCCGCCTTCTTCAATGCAGCCTGCGTCTGGTAAACGTTGGCCTCCGCTTCGCTCACTCCCGCGACGGCCAGATCGTAGTCAGTCTGGGCAGAATCCAGGTCGCTTCTTGCAATTAAGTCCCTATCCCAGAGCATCTTCTGGCGGTCGAGGTTTCTTTTTGCATCGTCAAGGGTTGCCTTGGCCCTTTGAAGCGAGGCCTTGGCCTGCATGAGGTTGGCCTTGGCCTGCTCGACCTGCGCCTCAAAAGTAGAGGGATCTATTAAGGCTATGAGCTGCCCCTTTTTGACGACGGAGTTGTAATCCACGTAAATTTCCTTTATGGTCCCCGATACCTGCGTTCCTACGTCCACAGTGGTTACGGCCGAAACCGTGCCGCTTGCGGTGACGTGTGCCTCTATGGTTCTCCGCTCCACTGGTGCTGTCTCGTAGGACAGCTTTTCGCCCTTGCTGAACATATTGCGGCCAAAAACTGCAAAGCAGACGGCTACCGCTGCCAATACGATCAATACGGTTTTCTTTTTCTTCACGGCATGCTCTCTCCCATCGCGCTTTTAAGCGTAATTTCCGCCATCCTGTAGTCATACAAGGCTTGGATATAGTTCTTTTTAGCATCATTTAAGGCCACCGTGGCATCTGTCACCTCTATGGGGCTTCCAACCCCTGCTTCGTATCTGCCCAGGGCGAGGTCCAAGTTTTCCTGCGCCTGTTTGACCGTCAACTTTGAAACTTCCACGCTTTCGCCGTACTCGACCAAAGAGAGGTAGCCTTGCTCAATTTCGAGCGAGATGTCGTTTTTCATGGACTCGGTGGCGGAGTTAACCTGCTCCAGATTTGCCTGAGCTTCCTTGACCCTGTACCGGACGAGATAACCGTCGAAAAGCGGTATGTCCATGGTTATGCCGAAGTTCCAGCCCTCCTCCAGAGGAAATTCCCTGCCCTCAAAGTTATAAGCTGCGTACGCCGAAAGGGAGGGCGACAGTCCCTTGGCGGCAAGCTTCAACGATTCCTGAGCTGAAACGGCGCTATGTTCCTGGGCCTT
>CAYTKB010000045.1:0-14076 GCA_964438265.1 uncultured Acetomicrobium sp.
CTCCTTATGGATTTTTGGCTGTCGTGTTAGGGTTTCAGGATATCGAGATACAGGACAAATATATAGCCTGCATGCTTGGGAGTCAAGCTATATACCTTGTATACAAAGTATGAAATGAAGGACTAATATAGCACGAAGGATGCCGACTATCGCGGTTATGATATCCTTGGGAACCGACACCTCGTCGGTTTCGGGCAGGCGTAAGACCTGTCCCCACGAATCGGCACATCCTTTGTCAACACGTAGGCCTGGCTTGTCCCTTATCTTCCCGCCAGTTACTAAAGCCGCTTAGCCATTAAGATCGATCTTCACGCCGGAGAGATCACCCAAGTCCCTCATTTTTTGGTGATTATTTTAAAGGGGAATTTGTAAAATACAAATGATACTAAACTTTTATCTGGAGGGAAGGTTCATGGTCACCAAGATTCCTGTATGCGGCATAAAAGTGGGCAATGCGACAGACCTGGACGGTGCAACCGGTTGCACCGTCGTGCTCTGCGAGAGCGGAGCGGTGTGCGGAGTTGACGTGCGCGGCAGCTCACCGGGCACGAGAGAGACCGATCTCTTAGACCCGATAAACTTCGTAGATAAGATAAACGCCATCCTGCTCGCCGGGGGAAGCGCCTTCGGCCTCGATGCCGCATCAGGGATCATGCGCTACTTGGAAGAGCGGAACGCGGGTTTCAAGACCGCTTATGGGGTCGTGCCGATAGTTCCAGGAACGGTGTTGTTCGATCTGGATATTGGCGATCCCAAGGCGAGGCCTGACGCAGAGATGGGCTATAGGGCATGCATCGATGCTTCTAACCTGGTGGAGGAAGGGAACGTAGGGGCTGGCACAGGAGCCACCGTTGGAAAGGCCTTCGGCCCAGAAAGGGCCACAAAAGGCGGATTAGGGGTGGCCGCGTTTGCCAGAGGAAGATTTGCGGCGGCCGCCATTGTGGCTGTAAACTGCCTCGGCGATGTAGTGGATCCAAAGGGCGGAGAGATCCTGGCCGGAGCGCTCACGGAAGACAAAAGGGGCTTCGTAAACACGGGAGAGGCTATGATCGAGGAATTCACCCTAAAGGGGGCATTCGAAGGGGGAAACACGACCATAGGCGCCTTCGTCAGCAACGCCGTGCTCACCAAGGCCCAGGCCAAGAAGGTCGCCCAAATGGCGCAGGACGGCCTCTCGATCACAATCCGTCCGGCCCACACCATGTACGACGGAGATACTGTCTTCGCAATAGGGACGGGCGAAGTAGAGATAGACGTTACGCTGCTGGGCCATATCGCATCCACATTGGTCGCTCAGGCGATCGTCCGCGCCATCCAGCAAACACACGCGTTCCATGGCGTGCCGTCATCTTTCGACATTATAGGAGCTTGGTAAGCGGGATTTCATACTAATACACGACCGTCCGTAGTCAGAGGATTAAAGCTTCACGTATCAGGAGGCCTGTCCTGAGAGGGCAACTCCTGGCCTTCGGCAGCATTGATATACGTTTCGGCCTGTTTTAAGGCTTCAGCTAAAACATCTTCCACATGGCGCTCCCGGGCCGCCTTTTTGAGGTATTCCAAATCGATATCGTTCATGTGAAGCGCAAGCAGTTTGGCCGCCCACAGGGCATCTCCGCGGCTTTCCCAAAACTTAGCCGCAGCCAGCCTGTCTGTCTATCGCCAAATCCTCAATGCCGATTACGAAAACTTCCATGTCGTCTATTTCTACAGTGACTATTTTTTCGGAAGAACCTGCTAAAATTTCGTCGGGTATTTCTATCGCAACATCGAGCTCTTCGTGATACTAATGCTGTTCGCCAAGCCGGCGCGAAAAACCCATCTCCTCCAAAACGGGCTTGACCCGCTCTCTTCCGCTAACCACCAGGTCAATGTCTTTCGTGGTATATCCGCCCAAGGTATAAAATGCCAACGCTCGACCCCCACCAAAATAGGTTTAATCCCCTGAGGTTTAAGCGCTTCCGCCAAGACCGCAAGCACGCCCAAGGCAAGCCGAAGCGGGTTTTTCTCTCGTTTTAGGCTGTCAAGAAAGTCAATCAATCGTCTGTTCATTCCACGCAATACCCAGTCGGTCCTGGGCAAGCACAAGACTTACCCCTACGGTTTCGTTTGTTCATCTCATGCGATACCTCCGGGGGCTTATCTTTTCTACGTTTCCATCGGCTAAGGCTTTCTGCCACCGCTTGCGATCCAACAAGAACAGAACGAGATCTTCTTCCGCATCGCGAGGCCCACTGGAATGCGCACCTCTGCCGAACTGGGCCTCCCAAGTTATGTGGAAACGTGACGATTTCTTTTTCAGCCTATTTATATATTCGTCATAATTTACCCTGTCCACGTCTATCCTATCCATCTCTTTCGCTCTGCGGCCCTAAAATCGTGACGACGTGCGATCGTTTTTCGATATTATAGGGATTATAAAAGAGCTCCGATAACCTCAAGACGAACCCTTCGCCGCCTGCGCCACCGCGCGAGCAGCTGCAATGCCGCTGGCCGAGGATTGTATTAAGCCTCGCGTTATGCCAGCCCCGTCTCCCGCAGCATAAAGGCCCTGAATCGGCGTCTGAAGGTCACTGTCCACCGATAAGCGTAGGCTGTAAAATTTCACTTCAACTCCATAGAGGAGGGTATGAGGTCCATCGATCCCCGGCATTATGGCATCGAGGGCGCTCACCATCTCCAAAATATCTTTTAGATGGCGATAAGGAAGGGCGAAGGATATATCCCCCGGCTCTGCATCCTTCAGCGTCGGACGAGTGAGGCCGCGCTCTATCCTCGAGCGTGTCGACCTGCGCCCCGATTTTAGGTCGCCGAGGCGCTGAATCAAGGCTCCGCCGCCGAGCATATTAGCCAACCTCGCGATGTGGGCTCCATAGCCGTTTGGGTCTTTAAAGGGCTCCGTGAACTCCGTGCTCACCAATATGGCGAAGTTAGTGTTGTCTGTTTTATGGTCACGATAGCTGTGGCCGTTTACTGTGACCACGTCCCATTCGCTCTGGTACTCCGTCACCACTTCCCCATGAGGGCACATACAGAACGTGCGGACTTTGTCGTCAAAGGTGGGAGCATTGAAAAGTACCTTGACCTCGTAGAATTGTTGCGTTATCGCCTCGCTCCACTCCGCCGGCATTTCCAAGCGGAGACCCACGTCCACAGGGATCGAGTCGATAGGAAGACCGAGCTCCTTGGCCAGGCGCTCAACCCACGGGGCTCCGACTCTCCCCGGCGCAAGAACCACAGCTTGAGCTGATATGAAGCTGCCATCGCCCAACGTGACGCCCCTTACGCTCCCGCCCTCTGCAACCACCCCCGCAACCTCGGTCTCCATGAACATGGCGGCTTTGCCTTTGAGCTCGTCGTAGAAGCCGCGGAGGATAAACGAAGACTTATCCGTGCCGACGTGGCGGATCTTGGCCGGAATAACTTGAAGGCCAGCACCCCTCCCTTTTTTTACTACTTCGGCTGCGAAGGAAGGATCGGGCTCATAGAGAGGGGTATCGTCTCCGTATCTCATATAAGCGGCATCAACTTCCTCAATGAGAGCACAGAGGCGTTCCCGGCCCACATAGCGCTCCAAGTTTCCGCCGAATTCCGGAGTCAGGGTGAGTTTGCCGTCGCTAAAAGCCCCTGCCCCACCCCAACCCGAAAGCACCCCACAGGGGTTACAGTGGGCACAAGAGGATGTCGTCCCTGCTTTAAGGGGGCAAAGGCGTTCGCCCAAGGATTTGCCTTTGTCTATGATGGCCACATCTAAACCGCTATTCACCAGCTCCCGGGCCGCAAAAATCCCGGCCGGACCAGCTCCAACAACTACCACATCAAAGCGATTGCGCATGTCGCTCCCCCGACCTTCAGATGATGCTTTTAGTTTACAGTAAGGCCGCAAAAAGGCAAATGCACTTTGTTTTAGCGATCTCGGCGGCACTCCGGGCAGAGGCCGTAGACAACGAGCTGCTTACCCTGCACCTTCACACCATCGGGCACATCGACGTGGGGAAGGGTTTGACCCAAAAGACAGATCATCTTGCCACAACCCAGACAAAGAAAGTGGGGATGGTCGCCCGGACAGCCAACAACGTCGGGATCGTGAGCGCAAAACCTCCACTTGCCGTCGACGCCCTGGACCCTGTGCACAACTCCTGCTTCCTCCAAGAGATACAAGTTCCTGTATATGGTGACCCGATCCAATCGTCCTCCCAAGACCTCGGCCACCTCACCGTGAGAAGCCGGCCTGCCGATGCGATACAGGGCTTTCAAGACCGCCTCCCTGGCATCCGTGGACCTCAGGCCCGCGCTTTCCAAAATCTCACCATAAGTTGTCATGGCCTATTGGCGAAAGGGCATACGGGGAAGTTGCAGGAGGTACAGTGGCGACAAAGCCCCCCGACACCCCATCGCCTCACCTCCCCTTTGAGCGGCACGATCCCGGCAAAAAGCCTGGCGAGCAACGGGTCCAGCGTAGTCCATTCATCATGCACGACACACGCCGGAGCTCCAACTATGAAGGCGCCTTCCAGCTTGGCGAGCATCAACATGGTACCCGGAAGGGCCGGCACTCCTTGGAATATCACCTCGTCGGACAGAGATGCTATGGCCGACGGCGTGCAGTCATCCGCATCGACGCTCATTCCACCCGTGCATATTACGAGATCGGCCCCGTCATCCAGAAACGATTTGATGGCACCATCTATATCTTCTCGAGAGTCACCCACCACGACCTGCCCGATGAGCGAGCCTCCGAACATACGGATTTTCTTTTCGAGTTTGGGGCGGAAGGCATCGGATATCAACCCGTCGGCCAACTCCTTCCCCGTGGTCACAAGCGCTACGCGCAAACTGATAAAGGGAGCTACTTTCATGGGCTTGGCAAGGGCAACCGCCCTGGCCACCCGCTCTTGCCGCATAAAAAGCGGCCTTATCCTCATGGCAGCCACGACCTCGCCAGATGAGACTGAAGCCTTGGGCGGCAACGTGGCCAATAGCCACTGATCGTCCTCGTTTATCGCATGGATGCAATCTTCATCGAAGATCAAAAGGCCTGCTACTTCAGAAACGAGGTTACATTTGCCTTCATCGGGCCCAGTAATCTTTAAGCCCTCGCCCGCCAAGGCCTTTGCCAATCCCAAAGCCGCCTCATCTTCATGAAGCTCATCGCTTTCCAATTCCAAGATGCTTACGTGCTGGCGTCCCATGGCGCGCAGCGTGGTCAAATCCTCTTCGATTATCACGTGCCCCTTCTTAAATCGTGGCCCTTTATAGCCGCTATTAGCGTCGATCTGAGTGAGATCGTGCGAGAGGGGAAACCCTAAGGCTTCCTCAATGGTCAAGGTCTTCACCTTCATATGCCATTTCTCCTTTCTCATCGAGCGCTGAAAAATGCGTGCTGCGCTCCTGTTCAAACTGCGTTTCCGTGCAGGGGTCGATGGTGCAAGAGTTGAGAGCACTACCCAAAACGTAGATACATCCCGGTTTTACCGCCATGCGCACCCTCTGACCCTCTGAAAGTTCCATAGTGGCATAGGATTCGTTCAAGAATTCCACTTGCCATTGAAGGTTGCAGGCGCGCACGAAAAGGCGAGTGGTCCCACCGAGCACGACCCTTTCCGCAACCACCCCTTCCATCACGTTATCCTCGAGCTCGAGATCTACGGGAAGATCGGGATAAAGGAGCTTCACGTGGTGCGGCGCCACGAAGGCCGTCACGTCCCCTTCGACCCTCACGGTAGGTCGAAGCGCAAGACGCCCACCATCCCAGACTATCCAGCAAAGGCCGCTTCTTTCTTCGATTACGCCGTGGATGAGGGTGCCCCAGCCGAGAGAGTGCCAGATTGCGCCTTGAACAGATGGGTCCCACAGGCTTTGAACCGATATCGAGGCAGCGAGCTCTCCGTCGCGAATGAAAAAGACGCGATCCGCCATGGAACAGACATCCTCTATGTCGTGAGTCACGTATATGATCGGCGTCTTCGTCTTGTTGAACAGGCCTTTCAGCTCCCGCCTCAACGCTCTCCGCACTGGACCGTCGAGGGCGTTAAAGGGTTCGTCGAGGAGCAAGAGGTCGGGTTCCGGGGCGAGGGCTCGCGCCAAGGCCACGCGCTGGCGCTGCCCCCCTGAAAGTTGATGAGGGTATCTATCGGATAGTCCATCAAGCCTCACCATGTGCAACCACTCCGCCGCGACCTCTAACCTGTCGCTACATTTGAGTCCGTAAGCGACGTTTTCCAGCGCGGTCAGGTGAGGAAAAAGGGATAACTCCTGAAACACCAGTCCAATGCGCCTGTCCTTAGGAGGCACTGAAATTTTCTTCGATGCGTCGGCCAATATCCGGCCGTTCAGCTTTATATATCCTTCGTCGGGCTTTGAAAGCCCGACGAGTGCCCGCAATGTCTGACTCTTGCCCGCGCCGCTGGGGCCAAAGATAACGCCTATCTCCGTACCGAGAGTCAGTGTGACGTCGAGCCTGAAGGAGCCGAGTTTTTTAAGGAACCGAGCATCAAGACGCTCCTCCATGTGCGCCCTCCATACGCCTCACGAGCCACAAGCTCATCACACCTACGCCTGTTAGAAGAATCGCCGCTATGTTGGCACCAGCAAAGTCTAAAGATTCCACACGGCTGTAGATATATAGCGGCAAAGTCTGCGTCCTGCCTGGAATGTTTCCAGCTATCATAAGCGTGACGCCGAAGTCCCCCAAGGCCCGCGCTGAGGCGAGCGCCAACCCTGCCATCAAGAATCGCTTGGCGATTGGGAAAGAGACTCTCCAAAAGACCATAAATTCGCCGTCGCCCAATGTCCGCGCAGCATCTTCGAGCCCGACGTCGACGGAGGCAAAACCCGATCGCGCCGATTGAACCATGATCGGAAGCGACGGAAAAAGAGGAGCCATCGCAGCGGCGGGAAAGGAAAATAGCAACCCTAACTCCCGCATAAATGAAAGTCGGCCCAATAGCATTAAAAGGTAAAGCCCTAGCACAGAAGGCGGGAGCACTACGGGGAGGAGGATCAACAGACTCAAGGCCTCCTTGCCGCGGAAATTTCGCCTCGCCAAAAGCCAACCCAAGGAGGTGCCTATGGCCAAAAGGAGCGGAACGTCCACGGCTAACACTTTGAGGCTCAAAACCAGCGAAGAGATCAATTATCCCTCACCGGCTCGAAACCCCACTTTTCCCAGATCGATGCTGCCGCATCTGATCTGATATAGCGCCAAAATTCGGTCACGTTCTCGGTGGCACGGCTTTTTACCAACCCTCCCGAGTTCTCAAGCGGCGCTATGGGCAGTTTCACGTATGATCCCTCGTTCGCTTTTATGGCCAAGGAGAGCGACACTATGGCCATGTCAGCGCCGCCGCTCGTCGCGGCGAGCATGGCCTGCTCCACCGAGCCCATGACGATGAGTCTTCCCTCTTTCATCAGCGCATCGTGCAGCCCAACAGAAGCGAGATATTCGCTGGCTGCTTTGCCGAAAGGAGCTGCGGCAGGATCTGCAATTGCAATGCGGATCTTTTCGCCCCTCAAAGTTTCCAGGGAGATCGCTTCACCCTTAGGCCACCAAACCACGGCAGGAGCTTTGGCCATGGGAGTGATATCGTAAAGAAAGCCGTCTTTTTGGAGTTTTTCCGTCCACTCTGGGCTTGCCGATAAAAAAAGGCCGAAAGGCGCGCCCGCTGTTATCTGCGCCGCGAGTTTTCCGGAAGCTCCAGACACTAACTGTGGCGCTTTGCCCAAACCGGCTTCCTCAAAAGCAGTTGCAAGCTCGAGGGTACATTCATGTATGCTCGCAGCAACGGCCACCACGTCCTCGGAGACTTTAGCAACAGCATTTAGCGGCGAAAGGAAAACCGTCGAGGCCACTGCAACGATTGTGCACATGCGAAAACCGTTAACCACAACCTCCACCTCCCAGAGTTTTCTGCAACCATAACACTCTCGCTCGCAAAATGCAACTCAGTTGCATTATGAATAAAAATCAACCATGGTTTGCCAGAAAATAATCAAACGCGCCGGCCGAGTTCATAGACACAGCTATCCGATCAATTTAACGTCGATCTTAACGTTGATCGGATAGCGTGCAGGAGCCAATTGTATTAGCTAACTTGGGTTATGAATGCAGGGATACTACTTTGACCTCCGCTACCTTGCACATCGGCTTTGTCGCTTTCTCCATCGTCACAAGTTCATCGACGCCAGATATGATCGCGGCCCCGATATGAAGTGCTTCGATGGGCGTCATGTCGTATTTTGATGCCATGTTGAGTGCGCACTCGGTCAGTCTTGACGACGTCGCCACGTTCTCCGATGCGCTATCGAAGATAGCCTTCATGAATTCGACCTCTTCCCGTTTTTTAAGAAATGTCGGCTTGGGGAGCACTTCAAGCTTGAGATAGTCGCTGACCACTATCTTTCGTTTTGTATAATCAAACACCCGATGGGCACGCCTGGCAACCGACTCTTCGCCTTGAAAAGCTGCAATGAGAACATTCGCATCAATATAGGTCCGCTTCATCGCCTTCAAGCTCTCCCCGGCGCCGTTTTACCTCTTCAAGTACTTCCTCTTCGCTGAGAAGTTGCACGCCCGCGGCAATAGCCTTGTTTCGTAAAGCTATAAGCTTTTTACCCAGAACCGTCTGCGGGGTAAAGCCAGTTTCCCATTTAGACGAGATAGCCTCGGTTACCTGAGTAGTGCTCTTTTCCCGGCTGACCGGCGACATAAAAACGGTCAGCAGTTGAGGAGACTCGTATCCATTCTTGCGCTCTAGCTCGACAAAGCAGGGCAATACGTCATGCAAAAACGGAGACATAACGCCAACGTCCGTTCGCCACAGCATTTCACTCGTCAAAGTTGAGGAATAAGTCATATCTTACACCCCGTATTCCGGTTCTAATTTGTCAATCGTCTCTGGCTTCAACAAGCTAAAAAACATCTTTTTGCAAGCCATATGCACATCATCAAGATGTTTATTTATATCATACCACGATCCTTTTTCGGCCAGCAATCTGATAGTATCAATGTCCAAAAGGACACCTCTGAGTCGTCCCCCCTCCTTAGGGATTTCAACCTCGGCAGGCGAGGTGATCTGAACGATGTGGATTAAGTCATCCTCCTCAATTTTGGTTCGCAATTCAACAGGTCTCGTATTGATCTCGTATTCTCCCAGCTTTAACGTAAGATTAAGGCAATCAAGGCCAATGGGTTGTGCCAATTGGATCAAATCTATATACCTCAGAGAAAACCTTTCCAGCCTTTCAATCAAGCCAGTATCTTGAACAGCTTTAGCAAGTTCATGAATGTCGGCGGAAAATTGTGCCCATCCGGAATATGGTCTGCGACAGTTCAAAGAAATGACATGTTCGCCTATTTGAACAACTTGATTATCGTCCTCCAGTCTTATTTTAGGCGCATAGCACAAGTTAGGATTGTGCTCGACGATGGTAGCTGGGATATCCGCTACGGGTAACCTGACGATATTTCTATATTTGCCTGATAGTGTCCTGAAAAGCATTCCTGGCATCAAGTCAGCGACAGATGACTTGGTTCCGGAGAAGCGAATTTCCCACACGGCTTCGAGCAATGGTTCCTTTTTGAGCCTAACGGGTATCTTGTTTTTCATTGCCATCCTCCCTTCCCAAAGGCAGTTTTCTATCGACCATCTTTCTTCTCGACCCACAGGCTTTGACCTCGCACAAATCCTCAAAGCCCATTCAAGGAAACCACCGTAGCCGCTTTTTATCCCTTGCCCTCAACATCAGCATTTGCACCTTACATTTGGTCTTCGATGCGGATCATGGCCGCGGCCCGATGTGCGAATAGCCCCTCGATTTCGGCGAGGCGTCCGGCCACGTGGGCAATTTGCCTGACCCCCTTCGATTCGAGGCGCTGGTGAGTGGCCACTTTCAAGAAGGTTCCGACCCAGAGCCCCCCGGTGAATCGCGAGCTCCCCATCGTCGGGAGGATGTGGTTGGTCCCGGTCGCGTAATCCCCAAAGACTTCAGCCGATAATCCACCTATAAATAAAGATCCATAGTTCCGCAAATGCTCAATTAAACCTTCCGGGTTTTCGACTTGCAATTCCAGGTGTTCGGGGGCGATCTCGTTGGCGAGGTTTATAGCTTCCTCTACATCGTCCACTGCGATTACTTGGCCATTGTTTTCCCACGAAGCCCTGGCGACATCCGCTGTGGGAAGCCCATCCAGTCTGGATTCCACTTCACGCATGACCTTGCACCCCAATTCTTCGCTCGTGGTGACCAAAATCCCCCTCGCTTGAGGATCGTGCTCGGACTGAGCCAACAGATCGCAGGCAACATAGGCAGGATTGGTGCTGGCGTCGGCCATGATGAGGACCTCACTCGGTCCTGCAAGAAAGTCTATCCCCACATCGCCGCTGACCTGTCTTTTGGCCTCGGTTACATATTGGTTGCCGGGCCCCGCGATGAGGTCTACCGCCTCGACCGTCTCGGTGCCGTAGGCCATGGCGGCGATGGCCTGGGCCCCGCCGATGGCATAGATAGCGGAGGCCCCGGCTATATCCATGGCCACCAAAGTCACTGGATTTATGCCACGGATATCACGGGACGGAGGAGAACAGGCGACTATTCGCTTTACGCCGGCGACTCGCGCCGGAATGATGGACATCAACGCCGACGAAGGCAAAGGATGGCGCCCCCCCGGGACATAGGCTCCGCATGAGGCAAGCGGGATCACCCGGTGGCCGAGGTGCACGCCCGGGAGGATCTCGACCTCCAAGGGCCTGATGGATTCCAACTGAGCTCGGGCAAAATTGTGGATTTGCCTGGCCGCAAAGCGCAGATCTTCTACTACTGAATCCGGAACCAAACGATAGGCCTTGGCGACCTCTTCGGAGGGCACTTGGATGCGCAGATCCTCTACGCCGTCGATCCTCTGAGAGAGCAGCTTTATAGCCATATCTCCCTTTTCTCTAACGGCCGCTATTATGTCCTCGACCGCGACTCTCACGTTTTCCTTGCCGGCCTCGAGGATTGGCTTTGGCGCCTTAAGGAACTTTTGCACGACAATTTCCTCCATCCTATTTCGAGAAATTGTAGCCTTGCCTTACAGTTATAGGCCCTATCTGAGATTATACACTTGTGCATTGCCACGCAGGATTTGCCGTCCGAGCCCGCCCAAGGCAGGCAGAGCCAAAAGGCGCCGCGCGACGGCCGGCCATGCTAAAATAGGCCCATAAATCGCCGAAGAAAGGGGTCACTTCAATGGACGAGGCCATCCTCAGAGCTATAGATAAGGCATTAAAAGAGGGACCCGAGGGAGTCCTCTGCACCGTCGTAGAAGAAACAGGCTCGACCCCGCGAAGCATGGGTGCAAAGATGTGGGTCTTCCCGAACGGCAGCATAGTCGGAACCATAGGAGGAGGCATACTGGAACATCACGTCATCGCCGAAGCGCTCAAGTTGCTCGAGGGAAGCGCTCGCGCGCGCCTGTATAGGGAGTCTTTCACGGCGACGGAAGCTGCGGAGGAAGGCGCCGCCTGTGGGGGAAGCGCATCGGTATTTCTCGAGGTAATAGGGAAGAGGCGAGAGATCGTCATTTTCGGCGCCGGACACGTGGGGAAGGCTTTGGCCCATGCGGCAACGATCACCGGCTACAGGGTAACCGTATGGGACGAGCGCCAGGAATTCGCCAATCAGGACAACATTCCCTGGGGGAACGTCGTCTGCATGCCATTAAAAGAAGCACTGGACAGGGAAATACGCTTAAGCAACAAAAGCTATGTCGTCGTGGTCACCAGAGGACACGCCCTCGACAGCGAGGTGGTGCACTTGTTGGAGGGAAAGTCCTTCGCATATCTCGGCGTCATAGGCTCCAAGCGTAAAATAGCCGTGATGAAAGAGAATCTGCTCAAGGATGGCGTACCCGAGGAACACCTGAACCGAATATATGCGCCCATAGGCTTGCCCATAAAGGCCGAAACGCCCGAAGAGATAGCCATATCGATCCTCGCAGAGATAATAGCCGCAGAGAAAGGTGCCGACCTAAAGACGCTTCGCTCGCCGCTCACGGCCGCATTCGAGTTGCAAGGATCGATTCCGCGCGCTTGAGGTCCTCCTCCGTATCGACATCCAATGCGACCCCCTGGTCGTCTACGGCCACCAAGTGCCGCTCAGAAAGCGGCGGCAACAGCTCCCTCAATGTGCTATATACAGGAGAGCTCTTCACGGCATCTACAATGTGCGTCGGCAGAATCAGGGGATGATGAGCCTTTCCTTCATACACAGGCTGCACGACCTTGCCACAGGCGGCTTCCGAAACTAACCTTTCAATCGTTTTAGGATTTACCGCTGGCTGGTCGCCCAGGGCCAAGAGCAACGGTGTTGCAGAGGGGACGCACTCGGCCGCAACCTTGATTGAAGAGAACATCTCCCTGCTGTAGTCAGGGTTTGCCGCAATTGTAGCCTTCGGAAAGGCCGAATAGACCAGATCGGCCACATCCTCACCTTCGTATCCGACCACTACGATGAGGGAGTTTTCACACACGCCGCCTGCGACGACCGCCTCCAAAGTCCAAAGCAACATCGCCTTCCCTGCAACGGGCCGAAGCATTTTGCCATAGCCCATCCTCTTACCCTCTCCTGCCGCCAGCACTGCCGCCCACAGGACCGGGTCAACCCTCATTCGAAAAGACCTCGCCGAGGTGAAAGCCTAAAGATGGACCCGACATATCGAATCGCGCTCACGAAGAGCTTTATCATGCCTTGCTTTGTCTCCTCTCGGAAAGCGGCACCAAGATAAAATTGATGAGAAGGTTCAATACGATGCCGCCGACTACGCCTATAACTACAGTATTGGTCAGAAAAAGCTGGACTATAGGGGGAAGCGTCTTCGTCCAGCTGCCGACGACATATGTGGCGCATATAGGTAAATTGATAGCGAGCATCAGCGTCGTGCCGACGAGAAACGTATTAGCTGTATCCAGCTTAGCAGATGTAACGAGCTTCAAGCCCGAAACAGTTATAGTTCCACATACTACCAAAAAGACCGTCCCTATCACTGACCTCGGGATTGCCACCAAGAGTGCGCCCACTTTGGGGCTAAGGCCATAGAGCATCAATATCAGCGCTGCGATTTGAACGACGAAGCGGGAAGCTATCTTGGTCGTGGCGATAACGCCTATGTTTTGCGTATAGCTGGTAACAGGGATGCCTCCGAAGAGGCTCGCCACGAGGCAGCCGAACCCTTCAGCCGCTATGCCCCGATTCATATGTCTAACTTTATAGACCTCGCCGCTCACGGCACATACAGCCGCATAATCCCCGAGAGATTCCAATATAGAGCCGAGATAGCCCACTAAGGCCCCTATTATCGCCCCTGCCACAAACTCCCAACCGAAGCCGGGCCCTCCATAGGGGAAAAGCTTCGGCAGGTCAAACCACGGCTTCGAGGCTATGATGTCCCATCTGACCTGACCCATGATCCCAGCCAAACCCAAGCCGACGATCCATATCGTAAAAAATATCGAACCCCTGGAGATTATCCCGCCCGCAGCCTTACCGCCCAAGAATTGCAAGAGAAATATAGAGAAGACTGTGGCAGCAGCTAAAGCGAAATTCACAGGATCGCCCTTTCCCACGATCCAAATGGTGGCCGTCTTAGCCAGAGAAAAACCTATGGTTATAACCACCACCCCAGAGACGGCCACGGGAAAGACCTTCCGCAGGAGCCTTAGAATGCCGGACAGGCCTACGACCATTTCCATCAAGGCGCCCGCCAAAACGCCGCCCCACATGGCTGGTATGCCATACAACGATACGACCGAAGATAGAGCACCGGTCAGTGTGGCCGAGGGCCCTTGAATTATGGGCAATCTGTTGCCAAAAATGGTCATAATGAGCGTCGCTATGCCCATGGTAAAAAGCCCTCTGTTCACCCATATAGCCCCTTCTGCTTCCGAAAGCCCGGCTGCGGTAGCCACTAAAAGCGGCAATACGAAAGGCGATATATCCACCAGAGTATGCTGCCAGCCGTAGAGCAGGCACTCCCACCACGAGGCAGGCCTTTCGTCTATCTTCAATATGGGAGTGACGATCTCCGGCCTTTCCTCC
>CAYTKB010000046.1:0-13745 GCA_964438265.1 uncultured Acetomicrobium sp.
GGGGGATGAAACTCCATGGCCTCGCCAAAAGCGACGAGGAGCTCGCCGAACGAGTGGCAGCGCTGCTTTCAGAGGTGGGACTCAAAGAGGAGCACTTGAGCCGTTATCCGCATGAGTTTTCCGGCGGCCAAAGACAGCGCATAGCCATCGCTCGAGCCCTCGCCTTGAACCCTGAGTTTATCGTCCTGGACGAGCCCACGAGCGCGCTCGACGTATCGGTGCAGGCTCAGATATTGAACCTACTTAAAGGGCTTCAGCGGTCGCGAGGGCTCTCATATCTCTTCATTTCCCACAACTTGGCCGTCGTGAGGCACATGAGCCACGAGGTAGCTGTGATGTATCTGGGCAAGGTTATGGAGAGCGCCTCGAAGGATAGCCTCTTTTCCGATCCCCTTCATCCTTATACGCAGGCGCTTTTGAAGAGCATCCCAAAGATAGCCTTTCCTCCTGAGGATATAGAAAAGAAGGTCATAGAGGGAGATATCCCGAGTCCTGTGAACCCGCCTTCGGGATGCCCCTTCAACCCGCGCTGCCATAGGGCTGTCGAGGTGTGCAGAACAGAGATGCCGGATTTCAGGGAAGTAATGCCCGGCCACTGGGTCGCCTGCCATTTGGTTTGAAATCTAATTTGGAATCTTACAAGGGGAGGGGAATAGCATGTTGTTATTGAAAGGAGCCCGCACCTTTGCACCCCAAGATCTGGGCAGCGTAGACATACTGGTTGGCGCCGATAAAGTGTTGGCCATAGAAAACGGCATGGGGCCTATGCCCGTGGAGGTGGAAACGCTCGACTTATCTGGCTTCGTCCTCGCGCCCGGCCTTATAGACCTTCATGTGCATTTCGCCGGAGCTGGCGGCGAGGGAGGGCCGCTCTTCAGGGCTGAACCTTTGAACGTATCTTCACTCCTCGAATCCGGCATAACTACTGCCGTGGGCCTTTTGGGGACGGATGGCTACGCCAGGAGCGTCATGGAGGTGCTGCAGAAGGCCTATGCATTGGAAACTCAAGGGATATCGACGTATATATACACGGGGTCATACAAGATCCCGTCGGTGACGATCACCGGAGACGTGGCCGTGGATATCATGGCCGTGGAGAAAGTGTTGGGGTTGAAGATTGCCATAGCCGATCACCGCTCGTCCCATCCCACGGTCGAAGAATTCGTACGCCTCGCCTCGCAAGTGCGCGTGGCCGGGATCTTGAGCGGCAAGGTGGGGATATTCCACTTGCACGTCGGCACCTGCCCAGACCCCCTTTCCATTGTGCGAGAGACGAACAGAAGGACCTCAATCCCGCTATACCACTTCCTACCGACCCATATGAATAGAAACGAGGTCGTGTTGGAGGAGGCGCTGAAGTTCGCCCTCGAGGGGGGGAACGTAGATTTTACAGCCATAAGCGATATGGAGCGTCCGCAAGCTCATGAAGCCGTCTTGAAGCTCCTCGAGGCCGGCGCGCCGCTTGATCGCATTACTGTAAGCTCCGATGCAGGGGGGAGCTCGCCGCTCTTCGATTCCGATGGGCGCCTATTGGATGTGAAGATAACGACGCCACAAAACCTCTTAGCCCAGTTCTTGCGCCTCCTCGATGCGATCGGGCCGGAAAAAGCGCTCGCCGTCTTTTCGGCCAATCCGGCTAAAAGGTTGGGGCTTCGCCACAAAGGGAAGATAGAAGAAGGCTTCGACGCGGACTTCCTCATTTTCGACGATGCCTGGAGCTTGAGGGGCGTCGTAGCCAAGGGCAGGTTGATTTGGGGTAAAATATGAGCGATTGGTTCACAAGATCGTTTAAAAGCTGTTTAAAAAGGAGGAATGAGAAATGAAGCGTTGGGTCATAGCGTTATCTGTAGTGCTCGCTTTCTTCGTACTGGTACCCTCAGGTGCAATGGCAGCTATGAAGCTCGTTGTGGGACAAGGGGTTGAACCAGTGGCATTAGATCCTGCCGATGTGACGGACAATCCGTCGGAGGAGGTTTGCCACCACATCTACGAAGGGCTCATAGGTTTCAATGAGAACATGAACATTATCCCAAAGCTCGCCACGGATTGGAGCGTTTCCGAGGATGGCAAAACATGGACGTTCCACCTAAAAAAGGGCGTCAAATTTCACTCCGGGGCTGATTTTAACGCCGAGGCAGTTAAAAAAAGTTTCGATCGCATCCTTGCGGGCGGACTTAAAAGGAGTTCTCTCTATAAGCCCGTCATCGGCGAAGTGAAGGTCGTAGACGATTATACCGTGCAGTTTGTTCTGCCGGAATCCTTTGGCCCATTTCTTCACACGCTTTGCCACACGGCAGGGCTTATTGTGGACCCTACCTTGATCGATGCCAAGGCAGATGTAAGGCGAAAACCCTCCGGCACCGGGCCGTTTAAGTTCAAAGAGTGGGCTGTCGGCGATCAAATAAAACTTGCAGCCTTCGACGGTTACCATGGGGGCAAGCCAAAGCTCGATGAGCTCATATTTAAGGTTGTGCCGGAGGACGCATCACGCACGATGATGCTTGAGACAGGCGAGCTCGACGTGGCCGAGAGGCTTTCTCCCTTCGACATCGAGCGGCTCAAGGCCAACAAAGACCTGGTGGTCGAAATCGCCCCATCCCTCCGCGTCATCTACATAGGTATGAACTGCCAGAAGGGCATAACCAAGGACGTCCTGGTGCGCCGTGCCTTTAACCACGCAGTCGACAAGAAGGCCATCTGCGACAACATATTAAAAGGGATGGGTGTGCCGACGGATACCCCCATGTCCCCGAAAACCAACGGCTATGCCGAAGTCACGGGGTATCCTTATGATCCGCAAAAGGCCAAAGAGCTTCTCTCTCAAGCGGGATGGAAGGATACAGACGGCGATGGCATCCTCGAAAAAGACGGCCAGAAGCTCTCTGTGAACCTCATGACGCCCCATGGCCGCTACTTGATGGATTATAAGGTCACAGAGGCGGTGCAGGCTTACCTGAAGGAGATTGGCGTCGACGCGAAGCTTGTCACGATGGAATGGGGCACGTACATTGCAACGCTCTCTAAACCTTTAGAGGAAAATAACGTGGATATGTACCTGTTGGGCTGGTCTCCGTCGACGGGAGATGCCGATTGGGCGCTTCGTCCGCTATTCCATTCCGCCAACTGGTCTCCCAACGACAACTATAGCTTCTACAAGAACCCCAAGGTCGACGAGCTCATAGAGGCTGGCATGCGCACCGTGGATACGGAAAAGCGCAAAGAAATCTACAAAGAAGCCCAGGAATTAATCGTGGAAGACGCTCCCTGGGTAACCTTATACTGGATGAACAACGTGACAGGTTACTGGAATTACGTAAAGGGCTTGAAAATCATCCCGCTTGAAATGACCTTTGCCCATCAAGCGTACGTAGAGCGCTAAAATCTTTAGAAAATAAGCGGGGGTCGAGACTGGCCCCCGCTTATTTCATTCGTAAATATCATGCCTTTTCATTGCCTTTATTCGCTCTCCTCCGCCTCTTCCAGCGCGCCTGCGGCCCTTTCCCAAGCCTTGCGGTTGCGCCTAAATAGGTAAGCGAGCCCCAAGCCGATCAAAAAGAGCAACAATGCCCCAAACCAGCTCAGGCGCATGAGCTGCACCATAACCCAGGTGAGTAGGTTTGACCCATCGCAGATGGAGGAGATCATCGTGGCGCCGCTCGGCATCTCGAATTGTGCGGCCCTGGCAGCCTCGGTGAAGAGAGGAGCCATGTGGGTTCCTACCATAAGCCCGACGGCGATGATTATCGTGCCTATGATGACGGTCTTTAAGATGTTACCCCTGGTGATGGGGATGGTCATGACGACCATGAAGGGAAGCACGGCGAGGTCCACGGCCAAGAGTATCCTGTTTTGGGGTATGAGGACCATCAGGACGATCGCTATGGGCACCAGGATCATAGCAGAAGCGATGGCTGCCGGGTCCCCGACCGCTATGGCGGAGTCCAGACCTATGTAGAATTTCCTCTGCGAGGCCCTGGTCTTCATGAAGTCGCGCACGCCCTCGGATATGGGTATCAGGCCGTCCATGAGAATGGCCACCATCTTGGGGAATATATACATGACGCCAGCCATGGCTACGCCGAGCTTTAAGACGTTAAACCAGGCGTTGGCCGTGCCCAAGGTTTGCAAATTACCCAAGATGCCCACCACGAAGCCCAAGATGAGCCCGATTATCACAGGGTCGCCGAGGAAGCCCCATTTTTTGCTTATGGCCTCTGGGTCTGCCTGAACTTTGTCCAGATGCATCTTATCGAGGATCCAGTTTATGGGTATGGCGATGGGCACGGCTGCGGCAGAAAAGCCATGAGGTAGCGATATGCCGGGAAGCTTATAATATTGCTGTACCGCGGGCGCCGTCCAGTCTCCCAGCACAAGAACTATCATGGCATTTAGGGCGGCCACCGTTATGCCGAGCCAGACGTTTCCCGTCATGGCGTGGACAAGCCCGCCAGTGAAGGCGAAGTGCCAATAGTTCCAAACGTCCACGTTGACCGTGTCGGTTAGACGCAGTACATACATAATCACATTAACCAGGACCACCACTGGAATAATGAAGAGGCCGATTCTGCCGGCGAAGGCAATGGCGGCAGCAGCAGGCCATCCTACATCCAAGATTGGCAAATTCACACCTGCGGCCTCCACCATCTTTCCAGCTGCAGGTGCCAGGTTGTTCAGGAAAAATCCCAAAATGAGGTTTATGCCGATAAACCCTATGCCTATCACGACAGCAGATCTAAACGCCCGTTGGGCTGGAATGCGGAAAAATAGCGCCAGGATGAAGATCACGATGGGAAGCAATACCGTTACGCCTAAAGCATTGACTATATCGTTGAGGGACATCTTACATCACCTCTTTTGTTTTAGTTATTTTTTTAATTGTTGCACAATAACTGCCATGCGGCAAGCATCCTCCAGGTATTGAGCGAGGTAAAAGGCGGAATGGAGATCGCTTCCGACGGTGACATTGCCGTGGTCGGCCAGGAGTGCGGCCATAACGTTGGGGCTTCTGAAGGCGCTTTCTACGAGGGAGGCGAGTTCTGCCGAGCCGGCAGGGGCTTTCGGTATCAAAGCCATTTTGTCCTTCAGGTATGCCCTCGACGTTGCCGTGAGGAGCGGAGGGAATGCCTGCAAGTGCGCAAAAGCCGTCGTGTAGGGCGGATGAAGGTGCACCACGGCTCCCACGTCCTCCCTTGCGCCGTAAATGGCCGCGTGGAATAGGACTTCCGTTGAGGGGCGTGCGGCGGTCTCTTCCGCTATGTTTCCGTCCATGTCGACCAAAACCGTGTCTTTTTCCGTCATGTTTCCCATAGATGCCCCTGTGGCCTTTATGAGGATCTTGCCGCTTCCAACACGGACGCTGATGTTACCGCTCGTGCCCATGGTGAGCCCCAAGACGTAAGCCTCCCTACAAACGCCTGTCAACCTCTCCCTCAATGCCTGCAGGGCGTCGCGATCTCCCGACATGAAAAATCTCCTTCGTTTTTTGCGCTTGCCGCACCATGCGGCCTATTGTTCTATGCCGAGTTTCTGCAATATCTCTTTAACCGCATCATCTTCGCCTACGCCCGTGAGGAAAGCCAACCCTCTCACGGAAGGAACGTTTATGTCCTTCGGGATGGGTGTTGTAGCCACTATCAGGTCGACGCCGTCCAGGTTACTTCGTATTTCGGCGGCTTTGCACTGCCTGGTCTCTACCGCTATCCCTCGCTTGCTCAGCAATTCCTCCACCTTTTTTGCCACCACCGTCGACGTGGCTATAGCTGTCCCGCAGACTACGAGTATGCGTTTTTTATTGGCCAAGGTTTTATCCCTCCTTACTCAGGTTATGAAAGGTTCTCTTTGAGGATCTTTGCGATTTCTTTAGCGGTGGATGCGCTATAGATAGACGACATGAAAGAGGCATCTCCGAACTTCCTCGCCAGCTTCGAAAGGAATTTTATATACCCCTGTGGGTCGAGCACGGCCAGCAGAAACACGACGTGCACAGGGATCTTTTTCTCCGGCTCGTCCATTTTGCCGAAATTGACAGGTCTTTTGAGCGTGGCCACCGCCATGCCTGCGGCGTTTACGTATTTTGCGTCCGTGTGTGGTATGGCGACGTTTATTTCGCCCACCTGTAAACCCGTCGGAAATCCCTTTTCCCTTTCCACCACGGCGTCGGCGAAGTCAGCCTTGACCACTCCCTCGTCTATTAACTTTGAGGCGAGAAAGCGAATAACGCCTACGTTATCTTCAAACTCCACGCTCGGGAAGATGAGTTCTTCTTTTGCCAGTTCGGCGAAGTCCACTGCGCACGCCCCTTTCCTTATAGTTCAATTCATTTTAAATGTTAGGCTATCCTCCATCTTCAGTCAATGGCTCCCTCTCATAAATAAGCGATATGAGATGCTGCAATTCTGCCTCGCTCGTCTATGCGGATCAAGCCCTCGAAGACCCTCCCTTCTCCGCCATATACGAGCGGAGCGATGAGGGTATAAAAAGGGCTGATCCCTCCCTTGGTGAGGCTTCCTTTTGTATTGCACCACTCTATCTCGCCCTCAGAGCTCGGCGTGAGCGAGCCTGAGAAGGAATTGGACTTGAAATAGAAAGAGATGTTGTCGTGATGAGAAGCCTCGGAAATGTTGGTCATTATACCCGCCAGCGCTGCTCTCTCGAGGATGAACCCGGTCTCCTCGTAAAGCTCCCTTGCGCATGCTTCGGATAGGCTTTCGCCCCTTTCCTTCTTCCCTCCCGGCACGGTCCACTGCCCTTGGTAAGGAGGGTTTCCCCTCCTTATGAGGAGCACATCATCCCCTTTTGTCAAAAAACAGAACACTATAGCTACGTTAAAAGCATATTCTTCAAACACCCTTTTCCAGCTCCTTGCCGCCCTTGAAATAGGCGAGGGAGCCTGCTATGACTCCAATAGGCCATATCCAAAGGGTCGGTGAAAAGATCATGATGCCTGCGGCTACAAGAACTGCCCTCCGTGCCAATCCGAGTTCAGACCTCAGGTAACCCATGAACCCCGCCGATAAAGCCGTTAAGGCCAAAGCCAACTTCGCAAAATGCACAATGGCTTCCAGGGGTGACCCCAACAGGAGCAAGCTTGGGGCGTAGGCGAAATAGAAGGGTAAGATAAAAATGGCGAAACTGAGCTTGAGGGCCATTTTTGCCGTCTTTATCCAATCGGCGTCGGCCATGCCGGATGCGATGAAGACAGCGCCGCAAACCGGTGGCGTCACGGCCGATAGTATCGCTAAATAGAAGACGAACATGTGAGCCACCAAAGGATACAAGCCCATCTCTACCAGCACAGGTCCGGCCACCACGACAGCTACGGTGTAGGCGGCTGTGGTTGGAACTTCCATCCCCAATATAGTGCTCGTTATTGCCGCGAGGAGTAGAGCCAAAAAGAGGCTGTTTTCACTCAGAGATAGCAGGCTCGAGCTCGCCTTTACCCCAAGGCCGGTGAAAGCAATTGTAGCTATTATGATCTGAGCACAAGCGCAAATGCTCGCTATGAACGCAGCCTGTCGTGCGCCGTTGAGCACCGCCTGTTTGAGCTTCTCAAGAGCATGCGGCAAATCCAATTTCCAACCTTCGTCAAAAGCCATAAGGGGTAGCGTCGAAAGCAGGGCCCAAAAAGCGGCGTATTGCGGCGTGCGGCCCTCGAGCAAAAAATAGAGCAGGACGCAAAACGGAGCGAAAAAGAAGCCGCTCGCCTTTAGCGTATCTTTCCAACTCGGGAGTTCTTCTTCGGGTAAGCCTTTGAAACCTTCCCTGAGAGAGTAGAAGTGGACCCCCATCCAGGCCACGAAGAAGTAGAGGATGGCCGGCAGGGCTGCGCTCGCAGCGATCTTGATGTACGGTGTTTCTATGAGCTCGGCCATTACGAAGGCGCCTGCTCCCATGACGGGGGGCATAATCTGCCCGCCAGTGCTCGCCACCGCCTCCACGGCGGCGGCGAACTCCGGCTTATAACCCAGTCTTTTCATCATGGGTATGGTAAAAACGCCCGTGGAGGCCACGTTGGCGCTCGCGCTGCCAGATACAGAGCCGAAGAGGGCGCTCGAAACGACCGCCACCTTTGCCGGCCCGCCCACATATCGCCCAGCCAGACGCAGGGATATCTTCATGAAGCCGGCCCCTCCGCCGCTGTAGACGATAAAGCTCCCCAAGAATACGAAAATGGCTATGGTGTTGGCGCTCACTCCCAAAAGCTGCCCCCATATGCCGCCCGTGGTCAAGTAGAACATGCCGCCCAATGTGGAGAGACTGTATGGCGGGTGGCCGAAATATCCCGGTATAAGGTGTCCGAATAGCGCATATAACAAGGTAACCAGGGCTATTAGTGGGAGGGCTGGGCGGACTGCTCTTCTCGCTGCCTCGAGTATCAAGGCCATCAGAAGGAACCCCATGAGGACCTGTAAATGCCCCTTAGGTATGCCGTATTGCTCCATAATATCGCTGTAATTGAAGAAGGCGTATAAGCATAAGACAATCCCGAGCGCCGTAAGGCTTGAGTCCAAAACCCAGCGCTTACGGCTTCGACCGCTTCCGCCCAAAAATATCAGGACGAAGGCCAGTGACAAATGTATAGCCCTCTCTTTGATGTCGGGCATGAAAGCGTATACAGGCAAAATGACCTGATATATCGCGAAGGCTGCCGAAGCGATTGCCGCTATCCACTTAACAGTGCGCAAGAGCTAATATCCCCCTCTATGTGACCGCGCACGAGCTGCCGCGCTATTTTTTACTTGAGAGACCCTGCTACCGCAAATCCTATCTCCTCATAATAGCGCAGGGCGCCGGGGTGAAGCTTGGCTACAAGAAGATTTACATCTTCCATTTGGATCAGCTTCATGGCCGGGTGAGCCTTCTCCCAGACATCTCGATTCTCCCAGAAAGCTTTTGTTATCTTATATGCCACTTCCTCTGAGAGGTCGGCAGTCGTGTAGGCGCTGACTATTTCGCCTATGGTCTTAACGTCATAGTCTACGCCTTTGTACGTCCCCGCCGGTATTATGCGGCGGGCGAATGCTTCCGAGACTTTCTCGTAATCGGCGTCTTCCAGCTCCAACAGCCTGATGGGCGTCGTGGCCGCGATCTCTGAGATCATTCCGGCCGGCACAGAACTCGATGTGGCGAACCCCACAGCTCTGTTGTTTTTGACCGCCTGAACGCCTTCGTTTAGATCTACCAATACGAGTGTCACTTTGTCTTTGATCCCGATCGCGTCAAATACGCGTTCTGTAACCTTAACCCCTGCGCTTCCGGCACCGCCTGGAATGAAGCGCTTACCTACCAAGTCTCTTAAGGTTTTTACGCCGCTGTCCTCGCGGACGACCCAGTGCATCACTATGCCGGGAAGCGGCCAGAGCGTCCGAATTTTTTCGTATCCTCCCTCGCTGAAATCCCCCTTGCCTTGGATGGCATCAGAGATTAGAGTCGTCGGCGATGTGAAGATGAAGTTCTCGCGGACTTTACTCTCTTTGACATTGGCCATAGAGCCAGGGCTCTCCTCCACCGTTATTTCCACATCCGGTGACCCGGCCATGATCGCATTCGCCTGACCCACGGCGAAGGCGTAGTAGGTGGAAGCCTGCCTTGCGCTCTTCAATATCAGGCGCACCTTCTCCTCACTGTGAGACGGGAGAGCTAACGAGCCCACTAAACCTGCCACCAACAATAAAAGCCATACCTTTCTCATCACTCTCTCCTCCTTCTTGTGCTTAGATTTGGTATCGTTATTATAGCTATTCTATGTGCCTCTCGGTCAAACCCTCGAGTTGCCTCGTTGTAGATCTCGTTTACATAGCTTACAATTTTACGGGAAGGGGGGGATCGCCTGTGGACGAAAGGATGGTTGAAAGCCCGGACACGAAAAGAAGGGCCAGAGTTCCTCCTGGGCAATATGTGACGGAGGATCTGCCCGTCTTGCATTTGGGCTACATTCAGGAGGTCAGCCAAGAGGCATGGAAGTTGAGACTTTGGGGGCTCGTGGAAGAGGAAAAGGCGCTCTCCTTCGAGGAATTTACCTCCCTTCCTAGGGTTAAGGTGCATTCCGATATCCACTGCGTCACGGGTTGGTCTAAGCTCGATTGCCTGTGGGAGGGCGTTAGCGCACTTGTCCTCAAAGATGTGGTTAAGGTTTTGCCGGAGGCGCGCTTCGCCTTGGTTCACTCCGCTGACGGCTACTCGACGAACCTCCATCTGAAAGACCTCTTTCAAGAGGATGTGCTTTTGGCCACGCATCTTGATGGCAAACCGCTGCCGCGCGAATACGGTGGACCTGTGAGGCTCGTAGTGCCGCGCCTCTACTTCTGGAAGAGCGCCAAATGGGTCACCGGAGTTGAGTTTATCGAGGAGGAAACCCTGGGTTATTGGGAAAGCAGGGGCTATCATCCTCACGGCGACCCGTGGAAAGAGGAGCGCTACAGTTAGACAACCGGCCCAAAGGCGCAGATCCCTATGCTCCTGTCGTAGCGCAGCCGCTCTGCGGCCACAAGCTTGCCTGAGGCAACTTCAAGCACTTCTTTCGCGATAGCCTCACCGATCTCTTGAATGGAGCGCTCTCCCAAGGTTATGCCGCTCGCATCTATGTCTATGTGTTCTCGCATCTTGGCCACCTTGTTGGGATTCCCTGCCACCTTTATCACCGGCACTAGGGGAAAGCCCTGTGGCGCTCCACCACCTGTTGTGAATATTATTACGTTAGCTCCTGCGGCAGCGAGGCCGGTTAGGATTTCGCTCTCTTTTCCTGGAGAGTCAAGAATGTAAAGCCCCGCGTCATTCATGCGCTCGCCATAGCCAAGCACGTCTTTTATGGGTTTCGTACCGGATTTTACTATGGCGCCGAGTGCCTTTTCCTCTATGGTGGAAAGTCCGCCTTCGATGTTGCCTGGAGAGGGCTGTGAACCTCGCAGGTCCACTCCCACGCGCAGGATTCTTTCTTCGTATTGCGCGACTATCCTCTGCAGTTTCTGCCTCGTCTCGTCGTTTACGCACCTTTTGAGCAAGATATGCTCAGCGCCGAAGAACTCGGGCGTTTCGCCAAATACCGCAGATCCTCCCCAATCTAATGTGATATCGACGGCTTTTCCCGCGGCTGGGTTGGCCGCTATGCCGGATGTGGTGTCTGAAGAGCCGCATTTGACGCCAAGTCGGATTTTACTTGCTGGGTGAGGCACCCTCTTTTGATTAAGTAGCGCCTCTTCCATTTGAGAGGCGATCCTTCGACCTTCTTCTACCGCTTTTGTCATCCCTCCGCTGCCGTGGATTGTCAGCTTCTCGACCCACCTGCCGCCAGCTTTTATGCCCTCGTAAACTGCCTGAAGATCTGTGGATTCGCACCCCAAGCCTACGAGCAGCGCCGCCCCCACGTTTGGATTGAGTCCTAACCTTATCAAGGTTTTGGTGACCATCTCAAGATCCGGCTTGAGTTGCCCGCAACCGCTGTTATGTAGTAATGGGCGGCACAGCGTAAACCCTTCGGCGATATCCGCGGCCGCTTCGTTAGCGCAGAAAACCGTGGGGATTATGGCCACGTAGTTTCTTGTGCCTACAGTACCGTCTTCCCTTTTATACCCTAAAAACATCGGCGCCTTCATCATCCTATCCCTCCTATCGGCTTATTATATTCTACCGCTGTCAAGCGGCGCTTTGGCCGAAAACCCGTGAGCCTTTTTCGATCGGAAAACGAGCCGGGCCAGCTTCCTATTGACACGGATGAAAGAGTCTGTGTATTATAATCTCGCTGTTTCATATTTAAGATATAGTTTTTACTAAATGAAACAATCATTGATCAGGAGGTGGCGCAAAATTGAGCATTAAAAAGTACGAGATACTCCAGAAGATACACGAGAAGGGCATCGTCGCCATCGTCAGGGCAAAAGACGCGGAGACCGGTTCGAAGTTGGCCGATGCCATCTTCGAGGGAGGCATTCCGGCCGTCGAGGTCGCGATGACTGTGCCAAATGCCATCGAAATCATGAGGGAGATGGCCAAGGCCTATGGCAGTAAGGGGCTGATATTGGGTGCCGGGACTGTGCTTGACCCTGAGACCGCGCGGCAGTGCATATTGGCAGGGGCCGAATATATTGTGGCTCCCAATTTAAACGAAGACGTTGTGAAACTGTGCAACCGCTACGCTGTGCCGTGTATGCCAGGCGTAGGAAGCGTCACAGAGCTGTTGCGCGCCCTTGAGCTCGGCGTCGACGTTGTGAAGGTCTTCCCTGGTGAGGTGCTCGGCCCCAATTTCGTCAAGGCAGTCTTGGGACCCGTCCCGTATGCCAAGATGATGCCCACCGGAGGGGTGTCGCCTGACAATTTGGATGAGTGGTTCAAGGCCGGGGCTTTTGCCGTCGGCATGGGGTCGGCACTGACCAAACCCGGGGGTGTCGAAGGCGACTATGAGGCTGTGAAGCGCACGGCCAAGGAAGTCGTGGAGAAGATCGCCGAGATCAAAAAGAAACTCGGTGCCAAAAGCTCTAAATAGGTGCTTTAAATTTTAAGCAAGGAGGCGAAAAGCATGGCCAAAATCGTGACATTTGGGGAGATCATGTTGCGCCTTTCCCCTCCGGATCACGAAGTGATCTTGCAGAGTCCCGTCTTTGAGGCCACATTCGGCGGAGCCGAAGCTAATGTGGCGGTGTCGCTGGCAAACCTTGGCGAGGATGTGAGTTATGTCACCGCTGTTCCGGCGAATCCGCTTGGCGATGCCATGGTGCGGGAAGTGCGTAAGTTCGGCGTATGCACGCGCCACGTTAAACGGAGCGGCGAGAGGCTCGGCATCTACTTCACCGAGAAGGGTGCCTGCATGCGACCCTCCAAAGTGGTTTACGACAGGGCGTACTCTTCTATAGCCGAGGTAAAGCCTGGCGATTTTGACTGGGATGCTATCCTCAATGGGGCTGAGTGGTTCCACGTAACTGGCATTACGCCGGCCATAGCCAAAGGCACTGCGGAAGTCGCAATAGAGGCCGTTAGAAAGTGCAAAGAGAAGGGCATCACCGTCTCTTGTGACCTCAATTTCCGAAAGAAATTATGGAAATGGGGAAAGAGCGCTCCCGAGGTGATGGGGGAGATCGTGCGATACGCAGATCTTGCCGTCGGCAACGAAGAGGATTGCCAGCATTCGTTGGGCATCCAGGCGGATATAGACGTAACTAAAGGCGAACTCGACGTAGAGCAGTATAAAAAACTCACCGATAAGGTCTTGAAGGCCTTTCCTGACCTTAAGCGCATTGCCATAACCTTAAGAGAGAGCCACAGCGCTGATGACAACGACTGGTCCGCCATCTTGGCCGACAGAGAAAACTTCTATGTGAGCCGGAAATACCCTATAAGAGACATTGTGGATCGTGTGGGCGGCGGCGACGCCTTCGCTGCGGGCTTGATTTACGGCCTCAGGAATCTATCTTCCCCCAAAGAGGCGCTCGAATTCGCCGTGGCCTTCTCCGCTTTGAAGCACACTATACCTGGCGACTTTAATTACGCGTCCAAGGAGGATGCCTTCACCCTTATGAAGGGGGATGTGAGCGGCCGCGTCCAGCGTTGAGGCCGAAGCTCGTGCTTTAACGGAGGCCATAGCACAGCCTTAGGTTAAATCCCATCGGCGCTTGAGCGTTTGCGCTTGAGCGCCGATTGAAGTTTTTGAGAGAAGGCTTATACTCGAAAAGGGTGACGCTGATGAAGATAAAAGAAGTCATCACAGGCCTTTATAGGGTGCCGTTACGGAAATCCCATGCGGATGCGAAGCACGG
>CAYTKB010000047.1:0-13460 GCA_964438265.1 uncultured Acetomicrobium sp.
AGTTCAGCCTCGTCCGCAGAAGAGTCGGAGTTGCTGCCGTAAAGGCGACGGACCTGCTTCTCGAGCAGGGTGCCTGAGCCGCCGCCGCACTTGCTGTTGGCTGACCACTCGAGCATCGCCGGCTGACCCTCGATATGCTCGATCCTGAAAAAATATGAATCCTTGGCGCCGATGTGGAAGACATATGTGACGTCGGGCGCCATCTTGGCCACGCCCTTCGGTATGGTGACACTGTCGTAATCGAACAACAGGCCATCGAAGACCTTGGGGAAAGAAGCTGCCCCTATGCCGGTAAAGGCCGTAGAGGCTATGCCGTCTTTGCCCGCTGCTTTCGCAATATCTTGCCATAAGGTAAAAAGACAGCCCAACGGATCGCCGAAGTGAGGAAGGCTCCTCGGCACATATACGACACGGCCTCCTTCGTCCACAACGGCGCCGTGCACTGCAAAAGAACCTATATCGAAGCCCGCATAGAACTTGCCCATTTCCCTTCCCTTCTTTTCGTCAATGCCCATGATGCCCATCGTGAACGGGATGGGCGGTACGATATATTATAATGATGTTAGCCTACGATTGAGCATTTGTCTTCGACCTTCGAGGTATACTCGCGCTTCATCTCGGCTTGGAACGAACTAAAAGGTGCGAGGGCTAACGGTGAACCCACAATACGAGAAGGTGTAAGGATACGGAAAGTTCGATCACGGCCTACCGCAGCGTAAGGCAAATCGAGGAAGAGTTGCGCGCCATCGCGAAGAGACCTGCCATATTCGTGGTTCCTACGGACGACGATGCCGATATCCTATCGGCGATATTGGAGGCCGAAAGTCCATATCCCGAAAGGGTTCGCATATGGCAATGGACCGACATATACAAAAAAACCTGTGAAGCGCTTAAAGATAAAGGCATCAGGTGGCGCAGGCAGGTCGATCCCGCCGAGAGGTGGCTCATCATTCAGTCTCTATGGGCGAAACTGTCATGCAGCGAGGCCTTCCCGCCGACAGCGCGCAGACCAGCAATGGTCAAAGAATTCGCCTCGTCCCTCAGGGAGCTGCTCCGAGAGGAGATCTCGTGGGAAACATACAAAAACGCCACGGGCTGCAAAGAGCCGTGCGAAGGCGGCCCCTGCACAAAATTCGATGAGGTCGGGGCGTGGCTGTGTTGGCTCCTCAGAGAATACGAACGGTATCTGCAGGATAGAGGCTTGGCCGACAGCGCCCAGGTTGCCACGCTGACGAGAGAGCTCCTCCTCCCAAATTCGAGGTACCTCGCACACACCGTAAGAAGATATACCTGGGCCTTTGTCGGCTTCATGAGCTTCACCCACGGCCAACTTGGGCTGGTGAGGGGCTTGTTGAAGTTCGACGCGCACCTTCGCGTCTTCATGCCGGAGAGCGGCACCGGGGCCTACAACGCAACCGACCAGCTCGAAGGCATCACAAAGAAAGAGGCAGGCCTCGCCTTTCCGCCGAAGTGCATAGAGATATCCGGTGCCACCGATCGCCTCGCCATAGAGACGGCGTTGAAAGAGCTGCTGCTCTGGTCCCTCGGTAAGGTCACATGGGGGGATGAGCCGTTTCCGGGATGGGAAAACGTCGGGATGTTGCTCTCTCAAGACGACCTCCCGACGGCAAAAGAGGCCTTGGCCCGCTTTCAAATACCGTATCAGCTTAAAAGCGGCCTGCCGGTCGCACAGACGCAATTCTGGTCGCTCGTAAACCGGATCTTAGCCGCCGCCAAGGACAACTGGCCCGCCCGAAAGACATCTTTCCTACTGGCGGACCGCCTCCTCTTGGGCGAAGGCTTGCCTTTGAGCGAGGCAACTCGCAAGGCTCCGTCGGGGGAAGAGGGATGGAAGGCATTCTTGAAAGATGTACCTAAAGGAGTGGAGATTTTCGACGCCCTCGCCTCATTCTGGAAGATCATAAGCGAAGACGGCCTGCCGGAAGAGCTTTTGGAGGCCCTTGCAAAATTCATAGGCGAGCGCTTGGAGGTTTTGCACAAGGCGAGCGAGCTGGCCGGAGAGGACGTCGCATTGGACGAGAGCGTGCGCATGCTCGCGTCTTCCTGTGCCGAGGCGGAAAAGTGGGCGCTCGAACACAGGGCAAGCGGCGAAGCCATGGACACGGCAAATCGCGCGCTCGCCGGCGACCATGCAATCGAGTTTTTGAGGACATGGTCGGAGGAGGCGATCCTCATGCCACCGCTCCAACGAAAAGGGGTCCTCAACGTATACGTGGATTCTCCACCTGTCCTCGCCCACTACCCAACCTGGGTATTGGTGGGGGCCGGCGGCGATCGTTGGCCCGGTAAGCTCCGCGAGTCGCCGATCTTGCCGGACGAGCAGAAGCAAATCTTTCACGACCGCAACCTCGGGCTTTCCCCCACACATCTTCCCCTCCTAAACGAGAGGAGGGAACAGCGGCGCGCGCTCTTTAGGAGGCTTTTAGCGGCGGGAGACGAGGTCGTCTTCGCGGTGCGCCCGCTCGCAGATACAGAGGGCCGCCCGATTCCGCCATCGCCCTTTTTCGAGGAAGTTACGGGCGGAGAAACGCCGTGGGTTTCTCTTGCATGCTCCGTAGAGCGCCCATCGAGCCGCGCTCTGCTCCCGGCTCGAGAGGTGCGCTTTTCTGGCGTAGAGGCGGCCGCCGACGTGTCGAGCAGGGGACGAGCGCTCCCACAGGCCTTTCCTCCCGCGCGCACGAGAGAGGCCTATTTGGGCGATGTGGACGAATGGAAGGGCTGCCCTTTCCGCTACGCCGCAAGCCGCCTCTGGAACATAGAAGAGGAGGCCCCTTCCGGATTCGATCCAAAACTGGGAGGAAACCTACTCCACGAGCTCTGGAAACGCCTGTGGGAGGAACGCTTCCGAAGCGGCGAAGCGTTGTCGGACCTCGTGGAGGCGCTGTGGGAAGGGGTGGCGCGCTCGCTTTACGAGGAGGTCCTGTCGCGATACAGCCTCTACGGGCGTCGCCTTTTATACCAAGCGCAGCGCTTAGCGCGCTTGCAGGACTCGCTCGAGAGTCGCTTGGCGCCGCTGCGCCGAGACCAGATGCGGGAATATCCGCTGCCCGAATTAAAGATAAGCGGCGTCCTTTTCAAAGGAAGGGCCGACAGGGTCGAGCTCTTGACCAACGGTAGCGCGGTGATCCTTGACTACAAGTCAGGAGGGAGCAACTACTACAGGGATTCGATCCAGCTTGCAGCCTACGCCGTAGCGCTCGAAGAGATAGGTATGAGCGTGGCCGGTTATGCCTATCTCTGCCACAAAGACGGATCGATCTACGGTCACTTCGCCGACCCCAAACTGGCAAAAATCTTCGGCCAAGGAAGGAAGAAAACTTCGCTAAAGGATAAAATCGAAGAGGCGAGAAGCGTCTTAGAAAGCATGGCTAAGGGGATGCCTTCGGGTCTATTCTTGCCGGACTATACGTCAAAAAGCTGCCGGGATTGCGGCTACAAAGCCCTGTGCAGAAGAGAGGAAATCATGCGGGGAGGCGACAGCAATGAGTAATAGCGGGCTCCTCGCCCTCTTGCGAACCGCCACGTCCTCCCAACGCGAGGCGATCACCTCTAATAAACCCTTCATAGCGGTGAGCGCGGGTGCTGGCACAGGAAAGACCAGCACGTTGGCGTGGCGGTTCGCATGGCTCGTGGCCACGGGGGAGGCCAAGTGCGACCAGATACTCACCGTGACCTACACGGAGAAGGCAGCGCTCGAAATGGCCTCGCGCATAAGGGCCACCCTCCGCTCGTGGAAGGAAATCCTGAAGGCGACAGGGGAAAAAGACGACAACCTTTTAGCACTGAGGCTCGAGGATGCCGAGCGCAGGATCGAGGAGGCCACCATATCGACGGTCCACTCCTTCTCCATGGACCTAATTCGCTCCGCCGGTCCCACCCGCGGGACGGAATCGCATAGAGTCCCATCCATGCCCGAAGAAGAGGAGTTTTGGCGCTCCGTCGAGGAAGCGCTCGACGCAGTGGATTCGGAATGGTTCGCCGCCAGACTCAGAGACGAAAAAAGGGAATGGGCGAGCTTATTGAGGGAGCCGGATTTCCTCGACGTGCTCGAGGAATTCGGCACCGCCTCGATGATCGCCTTCGCAAGGAGCGCGATCGGACTATTCTCAAGCCATGGCAGCTGTCCCGACGACCTCTGGCTCGACGAGGTTGCGCTCGCCCGAAGGGACGAGGCCTTGGCATCCGACGGCGCCATGGCGGACGACATAGCAGCGCTGTTCGACGAAGGCGATTGCGAACTCGACAGAAGGCTTCGCCTGGCGCTCGCCAAGGCGGCGGCACTCCTCTGGGCCGTGTGGGAAACCCAAAAGGAAAACGAGCGATGGCTCTCCTTCGACGACATGATCCGTTACGCCAAGGACATCATCGAAGAAGACCCCTCCCTCGTAAGGCGCTTCAAGGCCGTATTGGTGGACGAGTTTCAGGACATAAACGGCGTCCAAGGCGCGTTCCTCGAGTCATTGAAGAGGCTGAGCGGCGCGAGTCTATTTCTGGTGGGCGACATAAAGCAATCCATATACCGCTTCCGCCACGCCGACCCATCGATATTCGCCCGCCAAATCGCGGCGGCGCGCGACAACGAAAACGGTCTCTATGTCGCAATGAACGAATCCTTTCGCACTCGCGACGCGCTGCTCGAGGTGATAAACGACCTCTTCGGGTTCATCTGGCGCGATGGCGTAGAGGGCCGATCTTCCATCCCCTATGAACCAATCGAGGGGGCAAAGGGGGCACCCTGGTGGAGCGAAAGATGCAGCGCCGCAGGCGTAAAGCCCTTTGCGATCCTCATCGAAAGGGGCAGCGAGGAAACGAATGCGGAGGAAGAGAGGGAAGCGGCGGCGCGCAAGTTGGGCGCTGCGCTATCTTCTTTGAAGGGCAAAGACATATGGGACAAGGAAAAGAGAAAAGCACGTCCCTGCGAGTGGAAGGACATGGCCGTACTCGTGCCCGCGCGGACATCCTTTGCCGCCCTCGAGCGCGTCCTGAGGGATGAGATGAGGTTGCCCGTGGCATTCTTCAGCGGCACGAGATACTTCTCCCGCTTCGAAGCGCAAGATGCCTCTTCGCTTCTGAAGGCCCTCGCTGACCCATCCGATGATTTGGCTTTGGCGGGTTACCTCCTCTCCCCCTTCTCTAAGTTGCCACCACACAGAGCCATAGAACTCATAAGCGAAGGGGCTGATAACGACGAAAAATGGGGGCTGTGGAAGCTGCTCGAGCGCAGGGAACCGGAGGTCGCCTCTCGCCTCCTTTCGCTAAAAAGGTTGGCAGCGCTTGAAGGCCCCTCGAGGGCCTTGGCAGCGCTCATCGATGAGGCGAGGGCCTTCTACGCGCTCCCCGTTCATCTGCGCATCGGCGCCACGCTCGCCCTGCAAAGAGCTGTGGACATCGCCCGCGAATACGAAGCGGCGTTGGGACCGAGCTTGGAGGGATGCGCCGCATATCTACACGAGGCTACGCAGGAGGGGTTGAAGGCGGAGGAGGTGAACGTCGACCTTGAGTCGGAGGATGCGATCAAGGTGTTGACGGTCCACGCCGCGAAAGGACTCGAGTTCCCCGTGGTAGCGGTCTTCGGCCTCGAAAGGCACTTCGCTGCCCACCGGGGGGAGAGCCTCTTCCCGTCGATCCCCTTGTTGGCCTCCGGAAGCCGCTTCCCGGACCGCTGGGGACAAAAGAATGACCCCGTCTCCAAAGAAGCGCATCACCTCATCGAAGAGAGAGAGGGATCGGAGGAGTGGAAGCGCTTGTTCTACGTCGCCTGCACCAGGGCCCAAGACGCCCTACTGCTCTGCGGCATCTGGCCAAAAAAGGGAGGAGGTCCAAAGGAGGGCACATGGCTCCACCACATCTTTAATTGGCTCGACTCCAAAGGGGAAAAGCTAGAGGACTATGCCTCCTTAGACTCCTCCGATGATGAGGGCGCCCTCGCAGAGAGGGCAGAAAAAAAGGCGCCGTCGCCCGAGCGATCCGCGGCTCTGGCGCTGCCGAGGCAAAGAGGCGGCGCGCTTAAAGTCTTGAGCGCTACGGCTTTTTCGACGCTCAGGTATTGCCCCAAGGCCTTCAGGCTCAAATACAGGCAAGGGCTACCCCTCACCTGGGAACTGCCGTCGGAGGAAGGCGCCTTGGGCGGGCCCGAGCTCGGGAGTTTGGCCCACTGGATCTTAGCCCGGTGGGATTTCGCGCCTGAATCGCTCGATCGCTCCTTTTTAGAAAAGGGCGAGCACGTCGAGAGCCTGCCGCCAGCCTTAAAAGCCCCCTTTAGCGAAGAGGCGTCGCGGCGCCAACTGAGGGAGTGGCTCTCGGGACTTGCGGAAGGGGAATTAGGACAGCTTTTGCGCCAAAAGCTCGGCATGGGCCTCCTGCGTCGGGAAGTGCCATTTCGGACGCGCGTGGGCGAAACGGCACTCGTGGGCATTGTTGACGTCCTCTGGGAAGAGGAAGGGCGCATCCACATCTGGGACTACAAGATAACGTCCCTGGAGAACGCCCCTATGGAGCTCTATGCCGAGCAAATGCGTTTCTACGGCCTGGCCTGGCACCTGCTACACCCTAACAGGGCCGTGAAATTAGGGCTTTGCTTCTTGAGGGAGGGCAAGACGGAACCCTTAGAATGCGTAGACTTCGAAGAGATAGAGGAAGCGGTGCGGGAATCCGCATGTGCGGGGGCGAACGGCCCCTTTCCCCCCGCACATGCCCGTTGTGGCAGCTGTCCTTGGCGAAACTTCTGCTTTAAAGAGCTCGCCGCGGCCGGAGGGCGAGCCTAAACCACCGGCGTCTTCAGCGTCCCTATGCCTTCTATAGAAACCTCGATCACGTCGCCGCGCTGCAGCGGGCCCGCCCCCTTAGGCGTGCCCGTCAACACCACATCACCATGCAGGAGCGTCATAAAGGACGATATATAGCTCAAGATGAACGCCACAGGGAAAATCATGTGTGCGGTCGAGGATTCCTGGCGCACTTCCCCGTTTATACGCGTCCTGAGCATCACATTTTGAGGGGATAGATCGGTCTCGATCCACGGCCCGAGGGGACAGAAGCGGTCGGCCGACTTGGCCCTCACCCATTGGAGGTCCGCTTTCTGGCAGTCCTTGGCCGTTATGTCGATCGCGCAGCTGTATCCGAGGACGTAATTCAAGGCGTCACTTTCGCGAACTTTCTTCATTGTCCGCCCTACGACGACCGCAAGCTCCCCCTCGAAGGCGAGCTCCTTCGTGAACGGCGGATACGGCAGGGGTTGTTCCGGATCGGCGAGGGCATTGGCCGCCTTCAAAAAGAGGCCCGGCTCTTTGGGCAATTCGTCAGCGGGCGTAGGCTTAGCGGGATCTACGTAGTTTTTACCCACGCACACGATCTTGGGGGTTTCCGCCGGAGCCTTGAGCGAGACCTTCGCCAGGGGGAACCTGTCACCCGTAAAATCCCCGCCCAAACCATCCGTAACGCGAATCGAGTCCCCCTCAAGGACACCCCACAGGGGGTTTTCCTCTCCGGAGACCACAAAGCGCACCAGCTTCACCTGAATTCACCTCCGTTTTCAGCGTTATGAATCGAGGGCAGATACAACGCGCCTCATTTATATTATCGTATCAAGGGAGAGATAATGCCATCATGTGGGCAAAGACTTTAGCTTCGTTGACCATATGTTCTATGACGGCGTACTCGTTGGGTTCGTGGGCCACGTTCGCCTCTTGAGCCCACACGGCGGCGGGAATCCCCGCACGGCGGAAGAAGGCCGCGCACGTCCCACCTCCCACACCGCCTATGACCGTCTTTATATGCAAGACGTCCTCTACGGCAGCTTCGAGCAGCCTCACCACCGGCGCATCCACAGGGGTTACAGGGGCCGCATCGGTGCGCTGGAGGACTTCATACGATATTTTCGCTCCGCTCCGATCCGAGATATCCCGGCGCACCTGATCGGTAACCTTCAGGGCCGCTTCATTCCCTGCGCTGGGCAGTATCCTGCAGTCGAAAGCGAAGACCTCCTTACCGGGGATGGTGTTTACGTTCGACACGTTGGCTCTCCTCCTCGTGGGCTCGAAGGTGGAGACGGGGGGCGAAAACAGCCGATCCTCCTCCGGAAAGGCACGGTGATATGCCTCGTCGAGCGCGACAGAGAGCTGGTTTGCCGCGCGGCAGGCGTTTAACCCGTCCTCTGGGCGGCTGGCATGGGCTTGTTTTCCTAAGACGCAGAATTCGAGCCACAATATCGCTTTCTCTGCAACTTCGATGAAGTCCCCTCTTTCGTTTCCCACGTCGGGCACGACCACGAGATCGTCCGGCTTAAAAAGCCCAAGGGAAATCAGATGCTGAATGCCGTATGCACTACCCATCTCCTCGTCCGCCACGAAGGCCAAGCATATATCCCTGGCCGGCGTCACTCCGGACCGCTTTAGGGCATAAAGCGCATAGAGGCTCGCCACGAGCTCCTGTCCGTTGTCGTTGGCCCCTCTGCCGAAGACCTTCCCATCCTTGATCAGACCCTTGAACGGATCCGTGTCCCATAGGGAGCGATCGCCCTCCGGCACAACATCCATGTGCGTCACGATCCAAAGCCTCTCGCGCTTCGCTCCTTCGAATGTGACGACCAAATTCGGACGAACCCCGTCAGGCGAAGGCGCATCATATCGCTCCGGAGAAGGCAGGCCCATCTTACAGACGATTTCGGCTATCGTCTGAGCCTTGGCGCGCTCTCCCTCTCCCCCGCTTGCAGGAGAAACAGCGGGTATTTCGACCAACCTACAGAGCGCCTCTGCCATCTCTCCTTCCATAGCATCGATTTGACGATATAGCTCTTCCAAAGTCGATTCCTCCCTGAATCATAGAAGCGTACCCATTTAGCTGAAGAGAAAATCCCTGCCCTTATAGATATAATCGACGCCAGACCACACGGTTAAGACCATGGCGATCCACATGGCGGGCACTCCACCTGGAAGGTTTAGGATCACAAGGCTTATGGCTATAATCTGGCTTATGGTCTTGGCCTTGCCACCCCAGGAGGCGGCAATTACCACGCCCTCGGCTGCGGCTACCATGCGCAGGCCCGTCACCATGAACTCCCGCGACACTATGACCACCACGATCCAAGCCGGAAGGCGCTGGAGCTCGACGAGCGAGATCAGCGCCGCCGTTACGAGTATTTTGTCAGCCAAGGGATCGATGAACTTGCCCATGTTGGTGACCAGGCCGTGTTTGCGCGCTATATACCCATCAGCCGTATCGGTAAGGGCAGCGCCTATGAAGACGAGCCCCGCTACCAAATCGCCATATCCCACGTCCAGGCCCAACGGCACAAGCCCGCGCACAGGGGAGTTTATCCTGAGCGTGAGGATGACCATGATCAACGGCGCAAGGAAAATGCGCGACAAGCTCAGCATATTTGGGAGATTCAGACTGGCCAACAGGGGCACCTCCATCAAACGACAAACTTCCTGTAGTCACAACCTGCCTCAATGAAGACACGCGAGCCATGACGAAGAAATTATACTATATTTAACGTTTTAAATATCTTTTGCAGATCTCGATCGAGGTTAACCCCTTATCGGAACGTCGGGAAAGGCCTCTGCGACGCGCTCTCTCTCCGGCGAGGCGGTGCCGACAAGGGCAGGATCCAAGGCGAGGCGCGTGTCGGCGAGCTGGATAACCCAACGACCCGGCTCAACCTGGCGACGCACCATATGGAGGTCTTCTTCATCCATGAGGTGAGGCACATAAGTGGTGCGGAACTCCACATCAATAGAAGAGTTCTTCAATAGTTCCACTGAGTGCTTCACGAGCTCCACGTCTACCGCTACGCCGGTAAAGCGCTCGTATTTGTCCCAAGGGCCCTTGATATCCATAGCCACAGCGTCTACCAATCCCTCGTCCAGCAATTCCCCGATCGCCGACGGATCGCTGCCGTTCGTGTCGAGCTTCACGGCCAAGGCAGCTCTCTTGATGCGGCGAAGGAGGGAGGGGAGGGAGTCGTGAATCGTAGGCTCGCCTCCGCTCACCACGACGCCGTCCAGAAAAGAAGCGCGCCTCGCTATATCATCCAAAACCGCCTCGACATCGAGCTCCTCTGCTACTCCCAAGGCCAGAGGCCCGTTATGACAGAAGGGACAACGCCAGTTGCACCCCTTGGTGAATATCACCGCCACGACGTGCCCGGGCCAATCTATGAACGACGTGGAGATGTAGCTGCCGATGGGGGGCAATTTCAATGGACCGCCACCCTGAATCTATCTTTGAGCTCACCGCGCTTGCCGGCATTCCATGAGGATATGCGCGTATAATAACCGGTGATCCTGGTGATGCCGTCTACGTCGGGAGAGCCGCAGGAACTGCAGGCCTTGAGCAGCCCACGCGCCACCCGCCCACAGGCGTTGCAGATTGTAAACTCCGGGCTGAACGCGACCTGGGCGTTATCCGAATGCGAAAAGACCTTTTGGACGAATGAAGCCAAGGCCTGCTCGTCGGGGCGATGTTCCCCCATCCAAATATGGGTGATAGCGCCGGCCTTGATCATCGGGTGGAAGCGCCCTTCTTCTACCACTTTATCTATAGGATCCATGGGCACATCATAAGGGATGTGCGTGCTGTTGGTGTAGTAAACCTCACCCGTAGAACGATTGCCCCTAACGATGGAAGCAGCCTCGGGGAAGCTTTTGAGGTCGAGCTTGGCGAACCTGTAGGACGTGCTCTCGGCTGGTGTCTGCTCCAATACAACCTTAAAGCCGCACCTTTCCGAAAGCTCTTGACATTTGAGGTCCATGAACTTAACGATCGAGCGCGCGAGCTCCCTCGCCTTCTCGTCCTCGTGCAGCTGTTTTCCGATGAGCGCCTGCACTGCTTCATTCAGGCCCAAAATGCCCATGAGGTGGCTGGCCTTCTCCATGCGCAGATACGACGAGCCGTCCGTGTTCATCGCAAGCACCGCAAGCGGCCCGTTTTTGCCGGCAGAGAGGAGCTCCGTTAAGAAGTCCCGCTTTTGGACGTGGGCCTTCGCGGCGAGCTCGAGCAGGCTCTCCAGGCCATCGAAAAAGATGTCCAAGTTTTTGAAGCTGCGGTAGGCGAGCCTCGGCAGGTTTATTGTGACATTCTGCAGCGCAGAATATCGCATCTTCCATGGGGTTTTGGCCTCGAGGAGATCTTCCGGCGTCAGCTCGAAGGATAATCTACAGCACTCCGACAGCTTGGCCACGCCGCCTCGGTCGAAGACGAAATAGGTGTTGCCCTTCTCCGCAGCGACAAGAGAAGCGAGGGCGAGCATGTCTTCCCAACCGGGCTCTTCGAAGAAGGCGTCCGTTATATGGAGCAGGGGTTTGGGGAAGAAAAAGGGCTGCCCTCGGCTGTCTCCCTCCAGGTAGACCTCGAAGAGGGCGCGCAAGAAACGCTTCGATTCCTCGGCATACTCCCCGTAGGTGCGGCCTGTGAACTTCCCGCCGGGACCTATCGCCGGTACGTCGCGGAAATGCTTGGGGACCTCGTAATACAGGTTTATATCCGTGAAGGCCACTTGACCGCCGCGCCCACCCGCAAGCTGGTTGAACTCGAATATGAGCATCTGGGCAAGCTGATGGATCTCTTTGTCGCTCAAACCCGTCAAGTACGGAGCGAAGAAGAGGTTTATGGCGTCCCAACCTATGGCGCCGGCGAAGTTGTTCTGTAGGACGGACGTCATCTTCAGGAGGTGCGCCAACAAGACATCGGCGTGTTTGGCTGGCGAAGAGACGCTCGTTATAGAAGGGAGCGAAAGGCCGAACTTGGCTACGTAGGCCGGGCTCTGCCCTGAGCAATAAGGCCTATTTATCATGCCGAGGTCGTGAAGGTGAAAGTCGCCGTTCAGGTGAGCCCTCGCCACATCGGGCGAGAACACCTTGGTGAGGGCGTATTCCTTCAGCACGGTCTCGGCTATTGTGAGATTTATCGACTCCGGATTGTGCGACGTATTGCTGTTTTCTTTATTGGGAGCGCGCATGACGAGCTCGAGGTCATACAAGGGGATCCCTATGCGTGAGTGATCGGCTATCCGAGCGTCGAGCCCCCTCTGGAAGAGCTTAACGTTGACCATTTCCCTGATTAGGGAAGTGGTAACGCGCGTCCGCCAGGGGCGCAGTATCTCCTCTTCCACTTCCGCCGCGATGCTCATGGCAGTATTGGGGTCCACGCCGGCCTCCGTTACGAGGGCACTGACTATGCGCGTCATATCCCAAGGATGAGACTCCTCCCGCGACGGGGCATCTACCATCAAGGCCAAATCCGTAGACTCGATGCCCGTATCGATGATGTGCTTCTGTTTTCCAATCTCCTTCACGAGAAAGTCCAAATCGTTCATTATTCTGTCTTCCCCCTCTCCTCGACGAGACGATGGATTTCTTGATAAAATTGGTTGATGTCGCAGAACTCGCGATATACCGAGGCAAAGCGCACATAGGCCACCTGGTGAATCTCCTTGAGGGCTTCCATCGCCAACTCCCCTATGAGGGAGCTCGGGACCTCGCCCTGGCCCATGTCCCGCAATTTCTTCTCTATCTGCGATGCCGCATCCTCGAGGCGCTCCAGCGGCACAGGAAGCTTCTCGCAGGCCTTCACCAATCCCCTCAAGAGCTTTTCCCTGTCGAAGGTCTCTCTATGGCCGCCCTTCTTGATCACCAAAAGCAGTTTGCTCTCCTCGAGGCGCTCATAGGTGGTGAAACGCTGTCCACAATCGGGGCACTCCCTCCGCCTGCGGATAGCGCGCCCTTCCTCCGCGGTGCGCGTCTCTATTACCTTGGTATCCATGGCGCCACAATAAGGACAGCGCACACAATCACCTCTATATATAGGGTCTAACTGGAATTATACTACCATATCTGGTGTTTCATAGGGCCTAAAGGACTATTTTCTTGTATACATCAGACGTGAGACGTAAAATGTGAGATGCGAGCGGCGGGGCGCTCCATCGCGTAAAGCCAAAGCGTCCAATCCCTAAAGTTCAGGGACAGACAAGGCCCATACGCCTTATCTGTCCCTGATGACATGCACCCTAAACGGGGAACGCTCACATTTTTGGATGACGCATCGATCGCCGCAGGGCAATCTGTTCTGCGGTAAAAGCGTCAGCTTTTCTTGCGCCGCTTGGACGCCATCCTCTTGCGCTTCTTGGCTTCGCTCGGCTTCTCATAATGTTCGTGACGGCGCGCCTCTCTCAACGTGCCCTGTTTTTTGAGCTCGCGTTTAAACCGCCTGAGCACATCATCTATGGATTCGTCTTCCCGGCGATGTATGGTGGTCATGCTATCACCCCCTTCTCGCTCGCGTCTCACCCTGGAGGCCAACGGAAACGGCGACCTCCGAGGATGTGCACGTGGAGATGGGGGATGCTCATGCCCGCCTGCTCGCCGCAGTTTACGACCAGCCTATAGGAAGAAAGCCCCTGAGCGGCAGCGCGGTAGTCTGCCATTTCGCTTTGGCGAGCACCG
>CAYTKB010000048.1:0-13153 GCA_964438265.1 uncultured Acetomicrobium sp.
GGGGGCGATCGACTGGTCGAAGACGCGCCCGCCCTTCGCCCGGGCCTTCGCCGACGCGATGCGGATCCTCCGCGGCGTCGAGCTCAGCGACGCCGAGCTCGCGCACGCGCGCACCCAACTCCCCGCCCACCTCCTCACCTAATCCCCAACTGAAGCAACCTTAGAGGGCTCAATGCGCGTAGTATAATAAGAAGCGTTAAAGAGACATCGAAGGAGGGGTGAAGATGAAGGCAATGAAGGTGCTCTTGGCGTCATTGCTGCTGGCGATATTTGCTGCTATTGCCCTGCCGGTGACGATTTCTGCGCAAGGCGACGAATACCCAAGCGAACCGCTCAAGATCATTGTCCCCTTTTCGGCCGGCGGCGGCACCGACGTGCTGGCGCGCAAATTTGCCCAGGTGCTCCAAAAGCATTACCCGGCACCCATAGCGATAGACAACGTCCCCGGGGGCGGAAGCGCCGTGGGCTTGACCAAGCTCTACAACTCGAAGCCGAATGGCTATACGGTGGGCATAGCTGGAACCCATCTCCTTACCGCCTGCCTCCAAGGCTTCGCACAGTTTCCGTGGGATTCCCTTACCCATGTGGCGATCTTGAACACGGAGCCATACGTCATCGCCGTGAGAGGGGATAGCAGGTGGAAAACGATCCAAGATCTGATCGAAGACATCAAGGCCCATCCTCGCACTATAACCATGGGCAACGCCGGAGCAGGCGCCTTGACCGATATAGTGGCCCAGGCAATCAGCAGGAAACTGAGCGTGGAGTTCGTGGTGGTTCCCTTCGACGGCGGAGCTAATGAACGGGCTGCCCTGTTAGGAGGGCATGTAGATGCCGGCATATTCTCGGGCTCAGAAGTGGCCCCTCATGCTGGACCGGAAGGGGAGGTGCGGGTGCTCGCTGCCGTGGGAGAGGACAGGTGCCCACTCTTTCCGGATGTGCCATCCCTGGGTGAATTGGGCTACCACGGCATACCGGCCGGCTCAGTCAGAGGGCTGGCCTTCCCGCCCAAGACGCCCAAGGAGATCGTGACGGCCTTTGAAGGGTTGGTCATCCAAGCGGTAGATGATATCGAGTGGAAAAATTACATGAGAGATAACGGCTACGTAAACACCTTCTATGTTTGTAAGGAAATGATGGATTATTACAATAAGCTTTACGAGGATCTGAAGGAGACAATGCAAGAGATGGGACTCGTAAAACAGTGAAAAGGCTCTTCGCCTTGGCCATAGACGCGGCGCTCATATCCTTCGGCGCCGCTTATTTTGCCGCATCGCTTAGGATCCCACGAAGGCTCATAGTGGGAGATCTGGGCTCTTCTGCGGTGCCGGCCGCTTTAGGGTTGTTTTTGCTCTCGATCGGCGTCATCTTGGTCCTACTGGACTGGAAGTCCGCAGGCGAAGGCTTTAAAGGCTTTACGCTCCAAGCCTTCGCCATGGCGGCCATAACGACTTTATATATCATTTTCCTTCCCAAGAGCTACACCATGCTGACAGCGCTCTATATATTCTGTTGTGCCCTCCTTTTATCCAAAGAGAGTGGGAAGTTGCCCCTCTGGCTCGTCGCCGCCTTCTCCGTCGCCCTCTCGCTGGCTTCGTATGGGGCTTTTCGAGGGCTCTTAGGCGTGGATCTCCCGGATCCGCTCATAGAGCTGATCTTTTGATGCCGCTAAAATCCTGCAAAAGAGAGTAGCAGCTTTACGGCGAGGCCTGCCACGAGACCTATGAATGGGTCTGTAGCTGCCGTCACCACCGCCGCTACGCCCCCCACGACGGGGTTAGCGCCTACGGCGGCCTGGATGTTGGCCGGGAACGCCACCAGCGCTCCCAGGACAAACAAAAAGCCGGCGATGGATTCGCTTGGCACCTTCTTGCCCAAAACCGGTAGCAGCCCGGAGGCCAGGATGACAGCCATAACGGCCATCATCAAAATGGCGGCAGTCATCGGGTGAGGAGCCGCCCCGGTGCCGCTTATGATCGCCTCCACAGGACCTCCTCCGAAGAATGCCGAAGCTGCGTCGGCCAACCCCGAATACAGCGTTACGTGGTCCACATTGACGGAAGCGTTCGCGATCTTCCCCGTGATCCCCGAATACGCTATATTGCCGCCTATCTGCATGCATATCATGGCGAGGGTGCCGCGTATGACGCGAGACGAAACGACGAGCGGCACCCTTTTTATCCGCTCGTACTCTTTGTGCACCTCCATGGCATGCCCGCCGAAGAGGGCAGGGATCGTGCCGACGACCACGCTCCCTACGATCGTGTAGACGAGGTTTTTCGTATAGGCATAGATAAACAAGGCCACGATCAGCGACGACCAGCCTACGACGGCGCGGGAGCGCACCATCTTGATGGCCACGCTCGCCAGGATCACACCCACGCCCGCCATCATGCCGTTTTCCACCGCCGGCCCCACAAAGGCTATCGCAGGCTCGAGCAAGCCTAACCCTCCGATGACCGCCATTGCCAAGCCGGTGTAGAAGACGATGCTGCATCGTTCTCTGCGATCTTGTCCCATAGTGCCGGCCAATACTATGGACTCCGCCTGAAACGATATGGGAGCCACGGAGCTAAAAAAGAGGGCCCCCAAGGCCCCTATGGCGAAGCCAATGGCGGTGGGCAGAGCTGCAAAACCGAAGGATAAGGCCAAAAGCCCCTGGGGCAACCCGTTAACCACCACAGCAAGAGCAGCTAATAAGTCCTCCCACGAAAACATACAGAACCCTCCTCGAGAGATTGACATATTTGTGATGACAGCTACAAATAATACTGTAGAGATTGGGCTTTTGTAAACAAAAGTAAAGGTCATAGGGGAGGATGAGAACTTACATGCGCTATCGATATGAGGGGCAGACGCACTACAGGCTTTCCATCGGCGGGCTGACGAGGGATCTCCCTGTCGTTCAAGTGGAAGAGGGGCTATGGATCGCCTCGTTCGTGATGTTGGGAGACGCGCAACTGGTAAACGTCTGCGCGGGCGCACTGGCTGTGCAGCTTGCGGGGAAGGACTTCGAGATCATGGTGGGGCCGGAGGCAAAGGTGGTGCCGCTACTCCAAATACTCGCCACGCTCTTGGGGCATCCACGCTACGTGGTCTGCAGGAAGAGCGTGAAGGGATATATGCAAAATCCCTTGAGCGTGGAGGTGGAATCTATAACCACTAAGGGGAGCCAACTCTTGGTGATAGACGGGCCCGACGTAGAGCTCCTACGAAACCGCAAGGTGGCCATTGTGGACGACGTGGTCTCCACCGGCGGGAGCATCCGCGGCGTTGAGGAGCTACTCTCCCATACAGGAGCCATCATAACCACAAAGGCTGCAGTCTTGAAAGAGGGGGACGCCTACGCAGGGGACCTCATCTACCTGGCCGACCTCCCCATATTTACTGCGTAACCGTAACGGGCATATCCGCGGCCGTCAGGGCTGAGGCGACCGTCTGAGCCACCTCTAAGCTGTGGAAGCACGGTATCCCGGTTTCCACGGCAGCTCTTCTCATGGCGTAACCGTCTCTAACGGTGCTCAACCTGCTCCCTGGGACATTTATGATCATGTCGTAGGAGCGCTTTACAATGGCCTTTACCAAGGCTTCGCCCTTGGGGACCGCCTCGACGGGCAAGCCCCATCTGGAAAGCGCCGCGGCTGTACCGGATGTCGCAAAGAGCTTCCATCCCATGGCGCAAAAAGCCGAAGCTATGGGCGATAAAAAGGGCTTTTGATCGTCTCGCACGCTAAAGAGAATGCGTCCGCGCTTCGGGATGCGCCACCCGGCTCCCGAAAGCGCTTCGCAAAGTGCCGTCGAAAATGTCCGCCCCACGCCCAACGATTCCCCAGTAGACTGCATCTGAGGCCCGAGGCGTGAGTCTACGCCGGGCAGCTTGTCGGTGGAAAAGACGGGCACCTTTACGCCGACCGGCCCTCGATGCTCTATAAGCCCCAACCCGAAGCCAGCGCCCTCAAGCCTTTCTCCTAGGGCCACGCCCACGGCCAGATCTACCGTAGGGATGCCCGAAAGTTTGCTCGCTATGGGAACGGTGCGGCTGGCCCGCGGGTTTGCCTCTATTACGTAGAGCTTGTCGTCGTGGAGGACGAACTGCACGTTGAGGAGCCCTCGTGCATCTAACGCCTCCGATAGGGCCTTTACGACCTCCACGACCTCCTCCCTCTCCTTCGGCGTCAGCGAGATGTCAGGGAAGAGAGCTATGGAGTCGCCGGAATGCACCCCAGCAGGGTCGAGATGCTCGAATATCCCGGGGATAAGTACGTCTTCGCCGTCGCATACGGCGTCAACCTCGAACTCCCTCCCCTGGAGGAAACGATCCACCAACACCGATTGCAGGGGCGCGTGGGTGAAAGCCCGCGCCGTAACTTCCTCCAATTCCTTTTCGTCGTATACTACCTGCATGCCGATCCCCCCTATGACGAAACTGGGGCGCACTATGAGGGGAAAGCCTATTCTTTTTGCCAGCGCGCGAGCTTCTTTGGGGTTTCGCACAGCATTTCCTTCAGGATAAGATATCGAAAGCTCCTCGAGGAGCTCACAGAACTGGCTACGGTCTTCGGCGGCCTCCATCGCCGTAACGCCTGTGCCCAACAGGCATGCGCCTTCTTTTGCGAGACGAATCCCGAGCTTCAGCGAGGTTTGCCCGCCGAAGGAGCAGAAGACCCCTACAGCTTTTTCGCGCTCAAGAGCGGCCGTCACATCCTCGACGTGGAGCGGCTCGAAGTAGAGGGCATCCGAGATGTCGTAATCGGTGCTTACCGTCTCGGGGTTGTTGTTTATCATGACGGCCCGAAGGCCCCGGCGCCTCAAGCTCTCTATAGCCTTTACGCAGCAGTAGTCGAACTCCACGCCTTGAGCGATCCTGATGGGGCCAGACCCCAGCACAGCTACGGCAGGGGTATCCCGCAAAACAAAGGTGTCACTGTGGGCACCGTAAACGCCGTAGAAGTAGCCGGAGCTGGCCGGCACTTCGCCGGCGCAGCCGTCCACCTCCCTGTGGGCGATCTCAAGGCCAAGGGCGCGGCGGGATGTCTTCACGATCTCTTCCGATGTGCCGCAAAGGCCGGCTATATCCTCATCCGAAAAGCCGTAAAACTTGGCTCTCTTCAGAGCATCCGGTGAAGGTCCCTCTTTAAGCTGATTCTCGACGGACACGATTTCTTTGAGCTCGCCTATAAAATACGGGTGGATCGCCGTAGCATGCGAAAGCTCTTCGCACGCAGCGCCACGGCGCAAAAGCTCCAACATCGCCCCCATGCGCTTATAAGTGGGAAGCAAACACTCTTTCCAGAGCTCTTCGTACGCCGCCTCGCTAAAATAACGGTCTGTCAAAGGCGAAGGGGCATCCAGGGAACGGAAGGCCTTGAGCAGCGCCTGGGGAAACGTAAGCCCTATCGCCATGACCTCGCCCGTGGACTTCATCCGCGTCCCAAGCCGAACATCGGCCCCAGGGAACTTCTCAAAGGACCAGCGTGGTAGCTTGACGACCACGTAGTCGAGAGAGGGCTCCGACATGGCGCTTCCCACGCCAGTGGTAGGGTTCGGGAGTTCCGTCAAGCGCTTCCCGAGGGCGATTTTGGCTGCCATCCTCGCTATCGGATATCCCGTGGCTTTGCTCGCCAGGGCGCTCGACCTGCTGGCTCGGGGGTTCACCTCTATCACATAATAAGCCTCCCCGTCCGGCGAGTGCGCAAACTGGACGTTGCACGCTCCCCGCACATCTAGCGCCTCGACTATCGCGAAAGCGGCGGAGCGGAGGCGCTGCCATTGACGATCGGTTAGTGTCAAAATGGGCGAAACTACGACGCTGTCTCCCGTATGTATGCCCATGGGATCCACGTTTTCCATACCACAGACGCAGATGGTGTTTCCTGCGCCATCCCTCACGACTTCCAGCTCAAACTCCCCCCACCCTGTGAGGTACTCTTCCACCAAGACCTTGTGAACGGGTGATGCGTCCAATCCCTCTTCCACTCGCTTTTTCAGCTCCGTCTCGTTTTGCGCGACGCCGCCGCCAGTCCCGCCAAGCGTAAAATCGGGGCGGATGATGAGGGGATAGGAGCAGCTGCGAGCGAATTCCAGCGCCTCCTCCACGCATGTCGCGGGGGCGCTGGAAGGCACAGGTTGGCCGATCTTCCGCATGAGGTTCCGAAAGGGTTCCCTTCCCTCGGCCGCCCTTATGGCTTCCACTGGTGTGCCCAGGACCTCAACGCCCGCATCGCGCCATATCCCTTTTTCTTCGCACTCGACGCACAGGTTTAGGGCCGCCTGCCCTCCTAACGTCGCTATCACGCCTTCTGGGCGGTGTTCCTTCACTATCGAAGAAATGGTCTCTGCGTTCATCGGCTTTATGTAGACCACATCAGCCATGGTGACGTCAGTCTGGATGGTGGCAGGATTGCTGTTCAAAAGTATCACGCGGCACCCCTCCTCGCGGAGGGCCTTGCAGGCCTGACTCCCCGAATAATCGAACTCCGCGGCTTGGCCTATCTTTATGGGGCCCGAACCGAGGACGAGCACACTTTTAACGGACATTGCACGTCGCTCCTTTCAAGGAATCGACAAAGCGATCGAACAGAAAATTTACATCCCTGGGACCGGGACAAGCCTCCGGGTGAAACTGAACGCCCCAGGCGGGAAGTTCCCTGTGAGAAACCCCTTCTACGCTACCATCGCTCAAGTGGCGATAGGTCGCAACCAGTCCCGTGCTGTGGAGGCTTTTTTCCACGATGGCGTAGCCGTGGTTTTGGCTCGTCACAAACCCCCTGCCGGAGGAGATCTCGCACACCGGATGGTTCGCCCCCCTGTGCCCGTAGGGAAGCTTCTCGGTTTGCGCGCCGCACGCCAAGGCCAAGAGTTGATTTCCCAAGCATATGCCCATGATCGGGGCGCTCCCCAAGAGATCCTTCACGACCGAGATTTCGGTGCGCAGCTTAGAGGGGTCGCCAGGGCCGTTGCTCAAGACCACGCCAGCCGGGTCGAAGGCCAAGACGCTTTTTGCGTCACAGTTATGGGGCAGGCGCACCACGCGGCATCCTCGCTTGACGAGCTCCCTCACGATGCCCATCTTCACGCCGTAATCCATTACAGCAACCGTGGGACCATCTCCCTCCCATACGGTCACCTCCTTCGCAGAGACCTCAGAAACCAGCGGGGGTAGATTTAGGGTCCGCGGGGCCTCGCCGCTACGCGATATTCGCCCTATGGCAGTACCGTGCTCCCTCAGGTGTCGGACGAGAGAGCGCGTATCGACTTCTGTTATCAGGGGCGTATTGTACTCCTCAAGCCACCGAGATAGGCTTAAGCCTTCCGGCGTTTCCCTAAGTGTCCCCACCACCACAGCCCGCGGCTGCGGGCTCCCGCTCTCGAGTGGATGATCCACGCCGTAAATCCCCATGGGGGGAAAGGCAAACACCAGGATCTGGCCGACATACGATGGGTCCGTAATGGACTGGGGGTAGCCGCTCATGGCCGTGGTAAAAACCGCTTCGCCCTCTACATCTTCTCCGTATAATCGTCCACGCCCCCTCCACTGGGCGCCGTCGCTCAAGGAAAGGCACACCTCTTCCAATACAAATCGCCTCCTTTAAAGCAGAGAAATTGGTATAAAAAAATACCCCGGGCTCCCGCTCGTTAGTCGTGGGAGCACCAGGGTCTCATGGCAAACTTTGATTTCGTAAGCCCATAAAAAATCACCTAAGGTTTAGCTTTCGCTTTATTATACGCGCGCACCCGCGCTTGTCAACTGCCCGGCTTTCCTCGTTGTGTTATTGAAAGCACAAGGTTAGGGGCTAAGAAAACCAAAAAACAAAGGTCCGATTTTATAACGGTAGGTCCCATGACTCCGCTCACCAAACGACCTCCACCGAATATTGAGAGATCTGGGGATCAGCCGTCAAAATGGGTAACCCTTCTAATTGAGCCTGGGAGATAAGCAAACGGTCGAAGGGATCCCGATGATAGTCAGGAAGGGTGTAAACGTGTAAGGCATGGCTTAAAATGACGGGCAAGTTCTCAATGGCGTTAAGGGCCACCTGCTCAGGAATAAAAAGCTCAGGATCATTAGGCACTTGTAACCTGCCTAACTTGGCTTTAATAGCGATTTCCCAACCGCTGGCAGCGCTCAAAAATAGCTGGTTCTTACCGTTACCTATAACCTCGCAAGCCTTTTTAGACAACCTTGGGTCATCGACGATCCACCACAGAAACGCATGGGTATCTAATAATAGCCTCATCTTTCAAACTCCCTAAGAATATCTTCAGGGAGCGGAGCATCAAAGTCATGGGCGATAACTACCTTACCCTTGGCACTCCCAGGAAGGCGTCGTGCTGTTTGTTTCTCTATTGGCACCAGCCGAGCGATAGGCTTACCAGCCTTTGCGATAATAACCTCCTCGCCTTCCTCCACCCGGGCTAAGAACTTGGAAAGATGGGTTTTAGCTTCATGGATATTCACCTTGAGCGGCATCAAGTTCGCCTCCTTTTGTTAAGAAGTATAGACTAAGCTATGGACTAAGTCAACAACCTCACGAAACCTCGACAAGAGAGGGGTTACCTTACCAAAGAGCATGAGAGAGGCTTTAGGGGTAGGTATCGACGGTCAAGCAATTCACCCACCTGTGGTGGCGCGCAGTTTTCAAATCTGCCATTCTAGTGCCAGGGGGGCTAAGATGGGAAGGAGGAGCTTTAATATGTGCGACATCGTTGAAATATATCATCACTGGCAAGCCGGAAGGGGATTTCGCTGCATTGCACAGAGTCTGGGTGTGGACAGGAAAGCTATACGCAAGTATATCCGGGCTGCAATTGAGGCGGGATTTAGGCAAGACGGGCAAAACACGCCTGAGGAGTGGAAGGCCTCCGTAAAGGAGCGCTCCCCCGAGATCGTAGATCAGGCGGCGCGTTCGAGTTGCTTTGGTGAGCTGGACAGGTATAAGGACTATAAGCTTGAGGGCTTGCGACCAACTGCATGAGCACGGTATAGCAGAGACTAAGAGAGGCGACGGGTGTAAACGTGAGCGTGAGTTCCTTGTAGCGTGTATGTCCGAGCTATGATGCCAGATGCACTCGTTGTGCCGAGCGAGGTCACGGTTTATCGTCCGGAAGCGCTGGCAGAATGGCGAGCAAGTGTTACGCTGGTCGATACTCCGGATTGCTTGAGGCGGAAGAAGGCTTTCAGTGAATTAAGGGATACCGTGAGCTGCCGGTATTGGCCGAAGCACTTAGCAAAGGGCTATGTCAGGAAAAATCTGTTGCAGCGCAAACAGCCTAAACCCTGCGAAAAAGGCCGCCACGAAAATCCACGAGGATTGGGACATCCTCTGCCTCGCCGTATTCAAAGACGGCCTCTCGCCTCTGGTCTTCTTTCTGCCTCGGTGTCCGACGATTCTTTTGCACCCAACGCCAGGAAGCTTTGTGGCTCACCTCATCGCCGATCTTTCGCACTCAAACATTTATGCTGTCGATCTATAGGTATTCCCTGTAGCCAATTCAATTGCCCTCATCTGCACCCATTGAGTGGCCTTCTGTCCCGACTTAAGGCCTATGGCTTTATCGAGAGCGTAGCTGCCTCGAGCATCGCTTTCGTGAACTTATCCCCGGCGAAAGCAAAGATAGTCCAATCTCGTGGTCAGCCACCGCAGCACCTTTCTTTGTTTTCTCTGTCGACCAAAGCCAATCTCCTCTCCCTTTGCCTCAGAGCTAAAAGGAACAAACCTCGGCTATCTTCTCTGCCTGCCCTCCAATACACTTCCTTCAACATAGGTCTTTCCTCAAAACTCGAACACACCCATCCTACACTAATAGCCACTATTTTTTAAAGGCTTTATAGCTACTGAAGGGGCAAAATCAGTCAAAAACTTAGATCACGGTGCAAAAGTTAGGTTAGAGTCATGGATCTTTAAAATACAGCGATGATTTTTCGTCATCTCTTTTAATTTAAAATAAAAGCCATCTATAGGTCTTTAAGTTCTTAAAATATGGCGTAATCTGAATCCTTAGGATTACAGACGAACATATGGCCAGGCGCATGGGTTATCGCAAAGGGAGGTTTGCTTGCCATCAAAGCTGCTTGTGGAGTGACGCCACAAGCCCAAAATACCGGCATTTCCCCCTGGTTTATTGGTACGGAATCGCCAAAATCCGGTTTACTGATGTCCTTTATACCGATAATAGTAGGATCGCCTATGTGCACAGGTGAACCGTGAACTGCTGGGAAACGCCCTGTCGTTAAAACCGCCTTTGGCACTTGGTGTGCTGGGATAGGCCTCATACTCACTACCATAGGGCCAGAGAGCCTTCCGGCAGGGAGGCATTGAATATTCGTTATATACATAGGAACATTGCAACCACATTCGATATGACGAACTGGAATACCAGCGTCTAACAAAGCCGACTCAAAGGTGAAAGAACATCCGAGCAAGAAAGCCACAAGGTCCTGGCGCCAGTAAGATAGTATATCAGTGGGTTCGTCAACGAGCTCGCCATTCCTCCATATTCTGTATTTGGGCAAATCAGTCCGCAAGTCCGCCCCTTTTGCCACCAGTTTTGGCTCAGGATCTCCTGGTTCAGTTATGTCTAACACGGGGCATGGTTTAGGATTACGCTGCGCGAAAACAAGAAAATCATAAGCTAAATCCTTTGGCAATATGGCCAAATTTGCCTGCACATGCCCCTTAGCCATTCCTGCCGTGGGACCTATCCACTCTTTTTTTCTTATGGCTAAGCGAATCTCTTGGGGCGTATTCATAGCATAGTCTATTGCCTTCATGCCTTAATTACCTCGGATATCGGTCTAATCGCTATTCCTGCTGCTTCTAAGCCCTTTCTTACCTCACTAGCCATTTGAACTGCTTTAGGGGAGTCTCCATGCAAACATATGGAATGCGGTTTGAGGTCGATGAGTTTGCCATCTATGGTCTCGATCTTGCCTTCCTTGACCATACGGATCATCCTCGCCACGGCCAGGTTAACGTCACGTATCATGGAACCAGGGACTTTACGCGGTACCAATGTTCCGTCCGCTTGGTAAGCCCTATCGGCAAAGGCTTCAGCGGCATAGGGTACCCCTACCTCGGCAGCGGCTTTATCGAACTCCGAGTTGGCAAGGCCAAGCAAAATGAGACCGGTGCCAGCGTCTTTAACGGCTCGCGCAATAGCAACTGCTAAAGCGTGATTTTTGGCTGCTTGGTTGTATAATGCTCCATGAGCTTTGACATGTTGTAGCTTGTAACCCAGAGCATTGCATACCGATTGCAAAGCACCAATTTGATATAAGGTATATGCATACGCCTCATCGGGAGTTACGTCCATGTTCCTTCGACCAAAACCGATTAGATCAGGATAACCTGGATGTGCCCCTACGGCAACGCCCTTTTCTTTGGCAGCTCTCACAGTGGCAAGCATGACCATCGGGTCGCCTGCATGGAAACCGCAGGCCACGTTAGCCGAACTGACAAACTGCAAGACGGCCTCGTCACTGCCCATCTTCCAAGCACCAAAGCTTTCACCTAAGTCACTGTTTAAATCTATTACATACATCAAAAACACACCTCCCAATAAGTTAATTGAGATCTTCCACAACTACATCGTAGGATTTATCCCTCACTTTTAGCGTCCAATGAAAGGTCTTGTTAAGCTTCTTGGTTTGCGAAGGACTCCTACGAGATCTATAAGAAGCCCGTAATTCAAGGAGCTCTTCTATTTGCTCTCTCTCTTTTCGCGCAGCGGCAATCGACTCAGCTAAAGATACGGCTTTAAAGTGCACTGCTTGTCCTGGCATCCGCTGAGCTAAGGTTGCTATATCAGGAGTGCATAACACAGCTATCTTTGTATACCCTCCTGTAGTTTGCCTGTCAGCTAACATGCATATCGGTTTGCCATGCCCAGGCACTTGGATTGTGCCCAAAGGTATAGCATCCGAAATGATATCTGCTCCGGTTTTATGTTCTATTACTGGGCCCTCAAGCCTATAACCCATCCTATCCGCTTCGTTTGTTATCGTGTACTCAGATTCCAAGAAAGTCTTTAGGCCATTTTCTGTAAAGGCCTCATCTTGCGGCCCTAAGACTACTCGCAAGGGCAATCCTAAGTCCCTTTTCGGTCTTAACTGATCAGGGCAAGTAAAATCGGCAGAAAGCCAAGTCAAAGGTTTTAAAGGCCCAGTGGCAATCCGATCGCCAGCTTTAAGAGCTCTACCTTCTAATCCTCCTATTTTGGCCCTTAAATATGTCGACTTGCTGCCCATTATTACAGGAACGTCGATGCTGCCAGAGACGCATAGATATGCCCTACAACCATGACCTTTTAAGGTTGATAGAGTAATAGTATCTCCAGCTTGCACCCTTATGGATTGCCATAAAGGTGCTTCAACTTTGTTTATAGTGAAATTTATTTCCGCTCCAGTTACGGCGATGAGGCCTTCGCCCTCTATTACGCTCAGTGTCGGCCCCATCGCAGTAATCTCAAAGGCTGCATCTTTTGGCTCATTCCCTACTAAAATATTGCCTATTTTTAGAGCCTGTGAATCCATGGCTCCCGCTACTGGCATGCCTTTACCTTGGTAACCCCAACGGCCTAAGTCTTGCACGGTCGTAAGAAGCCCAGGTGACGATACCTCAAAGATCATTTTGCATCACCGCTTTTCGTTAAAATTTCCGGTTTGTATTTCTTGGCAGCGACTTTGGCTGCTATTTCCTCATACTCTTTTGAGTCTATACTGCGAAAGTGAACCCACATTCCTGCATCGATCAAAAATGGTGGCTCACCTTCAGGATCAAAAAGTTTTAAAGGAGTTCTCCCTATCAACTGCCATCCACCTGGACTATCTATGGGGTATATGCCGGTTTGTTTTCCTGCTATCCCCACACTTCCTGCTGGAATAACTTTTCTAGGTTCCTTTAGCCTTGGCGAGGCGAGGCTTTCATCCATACCGCCCAAATAGGCAAAGCCGGGCGTAAAACCTAACATGTAACAGTAGTAATCTACCGCAGTATGGCGTTTTACTATCTCAGCTTCGGTGAGGCTTGTATGCTCGACGACGTTTTGCATATCTGGGCCAAACTCGCCTCCATAGCATGCAGGTATTACGATGACAAGACCTCCTTCTATGATCTCTCCTTTAGTATTTTGGGCCATTTTTTTGAGCCTTTCA
>CAYTKB010000049.1:0-12870 GCA_964438265.1 uncultured Acetomicrobium sp.
TAAATTTGCTATTTACGCTATCCATTTTGCCAGACGCTTCGTTCGAAAAACTCTCCTTAAACATGTAAAACCCAAGCGCCAAGAGGAAGACCAAATATATGAGGCTCATATAAAAATCGGTCTTCGGCATAACGTCATTTCTCACTGCTATAACTGCATTCGATTTTAGAACCTCCAGAATATTCGCTCCTATTTCCACCCCTACGAAGGAACCTGCAAACAAAAACATGGCCAGTTTTACATCAGCATTGCCCTGGCGGACATGCTTGATAGATCCAGACAATGACGTCAAAGCCATCTGGCAAATGCTGCTTCCCACGGCAATATTGTAGGGAATCCCAAAAAGGACATTAAGAAGGGGGGTTATCAAAAACCCACCTCCTACGCCCAGGAGCCCGGACAAAAACCCCATACAGAGACCAAACAGGATTATCTTCACAGCATCGATGTGAAATAAGACGTGGTTCATCGGGTTACATTATACCGGATTTATCGGGCCCTTGCCCTCTATGACGGAGATGACATTTTGAGCGGCCATCATCCCCATCTTGTCCGTAGCCTTATCTGTAGACCCTCCCATGTGGGGTGTAACGATTACGTTAGACAAGGCGAATAGCGGATGATCCGCGGGAGGCGGTTCAACGTCAAAAACGTCTATAGCAGCGCCGCTTAACTGCCCAGATCGGAGTGCCTCCATCAAGGCGTCTGTGTCCACCACAGATGCCCTCGACGTGTTTATCAGGTAACTGCCCCGTTTCGTGATCGAAAAGGCGCGGCGGTCGATGAGCCCATTCGTATTGACCCCTCCCGGCAAATGAAGTGAAATGACGTTGCTCGTCGCCATGAGTTTATCTAAGGAAAGAAGATTCGTATTTAACCTCTGAGCTTCATAAGAGCGATCTACGACGTCAAAGGCAACAACCTTCATGTCGAATGCGAGGGCGCGTTTAGCAACAGCTTGACCAATCCGTCCAAAACCCACTATGCCGAGCTGCCTTCCCGAAAGTTCGATCCCCAATATGTTAGGGAATTCCCCCATCCTGGTCTTCCGGTCGGCCTCGGTGATCCTCCTCACTAACGCAATCATCAAACCAAAGGTGAGCTCCGCCACCGCCTCCACATTTGCTCCAGGCGTTATCGTCACCGCAATGCCGTGTCTCATGGCAGCATTGACGTCTACGCGGTCGTAGCCGACACCGAAACGCGCTATAACCTTGAGCTTAGGCGCTGCGTCGAGCACTCGCTCGGTAATCCACTCGTTGCCCAAAATAACGGCGTCTGCATCGCCTATTAACTGGATGAGCTCTTCCTCCGATAAGATCCTTCCTTCAAATGGATTAGGCAGAATTGTCAGGCCCGCTTTAACGAGGCACTCCATGGGTTCAGGAGAATATCTTCCGAACATCTTTGACGTTATAAGCACGTTAGACACTGAGCATTCCTCCAGATGATTTTTAGATTTCTTCCCGCCCATCGCCCGAAATCTCTTTAGGTAGCTTACGAGACTGCAGCCATGTAAATAAGGCCACGACCACCGATAACAGCAGGAAGGCCAACGCTATGGGCCGCTGCACCAAAATGACCCAGCTGCCGCCGGAAAGTATCAAAGAACGACGCAACGACGCCTCCGCCATGGGACCAAGGATAAGGGCTAAAAGCAATGGCGTGACCGAAAACCCCAACGTCGGAAGGATGTAACCGATTACTCCGAATATCAGCATCAATAAAACGTCAAATAGGCTGTTATTCACAGCGTATGCCCCAACTATGGAAAAGACGCCGATAGCCGGCAAAAGATAGTAGCGCGGGACCGCGACGGCCAGAGAAAATACGCGGATAAAATATCTGCCGAGGAGGAGCATTACGACGTTCACAACCAGGAACCCTATCATCACTACATAAACGTACTCCCCATGTCGCTCGAAGAGCAGGGGACCTGGGGTAAGGCCCTGGATCATCAAGGCCCCCAAAAGCACAGCGGTCACCGAGTCACCGGGTATGCCAAGCGTCATTAGTGGGATAAGAGCTCCACCGCACACAGCGTTGTTCCCCGACTCAGAGGCGGCCACTCCATCGAGCTCACCAGTCCCAAAGCGCTCAGGATGTTTAGAACTGCGCCTCGCCTCTGTATAACTCAAAAAAGAGGCTATCGCGGCACCGGTGCCAGGGACAGCGCCAATGCCCGTTCCTATCAGACTACTCTTTATAAGAGTCTTAGCGTGATTCAAAAGCAGCTTGAGATCGAAACGCGACCGCTTCACGGCCTCTACGCTGATATACAACTCCTGTTGCACCTGCTGCAATATCTCGCCTATTGCGAAGAGCCCTATCAACACGGGCACAAGGGGAATCCCGGCGGTCAGGGCGTCGATGCCGAAGGTAAAACGAGGAAGTGCCTCAAGCGGGTCGAGACCGATGGTAGAGACTACAAGGCCGAGGGCTGCCACCATGAGCCCCTTCACCAGATTTTTGCTCGCCACTCCAGCTACGCATGCCGTCAGACCGAAAACAGCCAGGGCAAAGGTCTCCGGAGGGCCGAAGCGCAGGGCAAAGGCAGCAATGACCGGAGCCACAACCAAAAGTATGGAACCGCTGATCACGCCGCCTATGACCGAAGCCCACAGGGCCATAGAAAGGGCTTCATATGCCTTCCCCTGGCGCGCCAGGGGATAGCCATCCAATACCGTGGCAGCAGAGGCCGGCGTTCCAGGCACTCCCACCAGTATTGCCGATATGGAACCTCCATAGATTCCACCCGCATATACCCCCAACAAAAAGAGCATGCCGCTATCCGCAGGCATTTTGAACGTGAAGGGGAGCATCACCGCAACCGCCATGGTGGCAGTTAGGCCCGGCAAAGCCCCCACTACTATTCCTAAGGAAACGCCTACCGCCATGAGGATGATATTTTGCCATTGAAAGATCACATCTACGGAATGAGTTATATAGCCGAGTTCAAGCATCTGCGCCACCTCGCCATCATAGGACTACGGAAGCACTACACTTAAAACCCATCTGAACGAATAAGTCACGCTGAGATCGAGGATTAACGCAAAAAGGGTTATTTGCCACCAATTTCTGGCCCCCAAAAAGAGCGCCCCGATTACAAGGAATAAAAATGTGCTCAGCTCAAAACCGATTGCGTTCATCAGCAAATAATACAAGAAAAAGTTAATGAGCATGAATAGAAAACGCCGAAAGTTTAAAAATAGCACCGTCGGTCTAAGACTCTCCCCTTCGTACACTTTCTTTAGCCATAGAAGTAAGCTCCTGATCAAAAGTATCAGACTGAAGACCCCAAGGACAATAGTCATCGCGTAAGGGAAATATTCGGGCCCCATGCCGCTTGCCATGGGGCTTTTCATCACTTGGCTGGGAATTAAAAACCACAGCAATATGCTCAATACTATGCCAACAGACGCACTTATGGCATCTATCTTAGGGCTCATAGACTTAACCTCCTTAAAAAGGTGAATTTATCGGTGTATGCCGAGCACAAAGATCGCAATTCCCTCATAGAGCAAAGCCGATACCTTGTCAAACGCAGTTCCCTAACCCCACCTGAGCTGCTGCGATCGAGAATGATAGTTGCTTCGAATTAACCAATTCAGCATGACTTGCATCAGCGCCTCTTTTTGGTCGGCATAGCGCTGGTCATCCCACAGGTTATCGACTTCCTCGGGGTCATTTTTCAAATCAAACAGCTGCCCAAAAGGTTCATCCAAAAAGTGGACCAGTTTCCAATCTTGGGTTCTGATCATCGTCATAAATTCCGTTTCCTGTAAGATTGCGTCGCGACTATGTTCGGCGAAAACATACTTACGCCCCTCAGTATTTCTGCCTTCCAAAGCCGGTACAAGGGACTCGGCCTCCATATTTGCAGGAATCTGAAGGCCCGCTAATTCCAAGATGGTTGCTCCTATATCTATTTGGCTATAGAGGCTATCCAAATGCCGCCCTCCATCGAAACGCCCCGGGAACCAGATGATTGTCGGAACCCTAAGTATTTCGTCATACATGGTCCACTTTTGGATGTGCCCATGATCTCCCAGGCAATCCCCGTGATCTGAAGTAAAAATCACCACCGCATTTTCCAAATAACCCTTTGCCTCAAGAGCTTGTAGGATCTCACCAACCTTCTCGTCAATCATCGTCACATTGGCCAAATAGTACGCTCTCAAACGATGAAGTTGCTCCCGAGAGGGGTTCAACGGGAAAGCGACTGAATCATGATCGATTTGTGAATTATGTTTCCGCAAGGCGAGAAACGGCGGTGGTTGGCTAGCTAAATCTTTTTCGGATACCACAGGGATGGGTAACTCTTTCTTCAAATATGGTTCTGCATATCTGAAAGGGGGATCATAAGGTGGATGCGGGCCGGGAAAGCCGATTTGCAAAAATAGGGGTGTGGTTTTGGGGTAGCGATCGAGCCACCACGTTACCATGCCACCCACAAACATGTCAGGATGCATATCTTCCGGCAATTCCCATTCAAATGCACCCATCCGCTCTCTGTAATCCTTCAGGCTTCGATACATTAGACGCCCCGGTTTAGGCAGACCCCTCGCGTGCAGAGCTTTATCCCATTCGTCGAAAAAATATCTTCCTTCTAAATAACGATCTTTGTTCTCCACTACGTAGCGCTCATGGAAACCGCAGGGGGCCTGATAGGGGAAAGTGTGCATCTTGCCGATGTTTACGCAATGATATCCGCTTTCTGCCAGATCTTCTACCCAAATACGTGGCCATTTGTCGGCGTTTTTAAAGACGCCTGCAGAGTGGGGGTAACCCCCAGTAAACAGAGCCGCGCGTGAGGGCGCACAAGAAGGCGCGGCGCAAAAACAATTATTCAGAGCTACCCCCTCTCTGACGAGGCGATCCAGATTGGGCGTATCCATGTAGGGAAATCCCAAGGCTTGAATGGTGTCGAAGCGCTGTTGATCGGTCATGATTAAAATTATGTTGGGACGATCATTCGGCATTTCATTACTCCTTTCTTATTTAAAAATTGCTTTTCCACTATTTCACTTTCAACATAAATCCCTCTGCTCGTATCTATGACTGCCTTTCCCGGCAGCATTTTTTATACTTCTTGCCACTCCCACACGGGCAAGGCTCGTTGCGCCCCGTGTTCTTCCAAATGGAGCTATACAATCCTCGCATCTTCTCTTGAATAAAGAGAGGTGATCGCCTCTGTTTTATCATTTGGGCAATCTCTCGCATAAACACAGCGGTGTAGTTGAAGAAAAGCTTGTATCCGGCGCATAGATAGTTTAAGCCAACCTCGCCATCGGGCGCTTGCAAAAAGCGGTCTTTTGGACAGCCACCATTGCAGATAAAACACACAACACAATCAAGGCAATACCTGGGCAAGGCATCTCGCTTATTCTGACCGAACTTCTTCTGCTTGGGCGATTCAACCATGTCGACGATGGCTTCTTCTCGAATGTTGCCCAATCTATACTCAGGAGAGACGAAATGGTCGCAGGAATACAAATCGCCGTTATGCTCCATGATCAAGGCTCTGCCACAAATTTCGCCAAAAACGCAGAGAGCGGGGCTGACTTCCATCCAAATCCCGACACACTCCTCAAATATCTGGATGAAAGTTCGACCGATGTCGTTTTTAACCCACTCGTCGAAAACAGCAATCAAAAAGCGGCCGTAATCTTCAGCCCTTACGGTGCGAGGGCTCACTTTTGCGCTTCCCATGTGCTCTACTATGGGAATGAACTGAATATACCGCACGCCTTCATCCTTGAAGAAGCGGTAGACCTCAAGTGGGTGCATAGCATTTAAATTGTTAACAGCGCATAAGACATTGTACTCTACCTCGTGTTCTTGCAATAGATGAAGCCCTTTGAGAACGCGTTCGTGTGTCGGGCGTCCTTCCTTATCGGATCGGTATGCGTCGTGTAGTTCCGCCGGACCATCGACGCTGATACCTACAAGGAAATCGTTTTCCCTGAAAAAATCGCACCATTCGTCATTTAACAAGATGCCATTAGTCTGAAATGCGTTTTCTACTTGCCAGCCTTCCAGCACATACTTATTTTGCAGTTCGACGGCCCTTTTAAAAAAATCTATTCCCATCAAGGTGGGTTCGCCACCCTGCCATGCGAAGGAAACGACAGGGCCGGGCTGGTACTGGATATACTGCCGGACGAAATCTTCTAAGAGCTCCTCGCTCATCCGAAAGTTTTTCTCTTGTGGATACAGATGTTTCTTCTCTAAATAGAAACAATAGTCACAGGACAAGTTGCAAATCGGGCCGATAGGTTTGACCATGACATGAAACGGCGAGGCGGCGTTTTTCATCCTGTCAATCACCCATCTTTGAATGAATCAAGCGCTTTAAGCATCTGTTCTCTATATATCATTACGCTATATCATCTAATAGAATGCAACCGATCTTTTTGTTCTGTACGGGCAGGCCTGTTGCCAAAGCCTAAAGCGCAACGATCCGACCCAGACCTGCCCGTATTGTTTGACTACTTCTTCACAAACCCTAACTTCTCCATGAGGGGTTTGTATGCGCCGTATTCCTCCTTAAGGCTGGAGATCACTTCATCGGGTGTGCGATACTGAATGGTAAGCTTCATGCGAGCCATAGTCTCTACAAACTCGGGATCCTCAAGCGATTGCTTAAAAGCTGCGTGAAGCTTCTCCACCACGTCGTCTGGCGTCTTAGCTGGAACAAGTAACATCTTCCAGACGCTGAACTCTGGCAGATCGAAACCCTGTTCCTTAAACGTGGGAACATCCGGCGTCTCGGCAAATCGTTCTTGTGAAAAGATACCCAATGCCCTCAAGTTTCCTGCCTCCACCTGAGGCATGCACTCCGTAGGATGCGATGTGGCGGCATCCACATGGCCACCTACCAAAGCGGTAATAGCTGGGCCTCCGCCTTCAAACGGCACAGCCTCCGCCTTCACACCAGCAGCGTCAAAGAGAGCGGCTGGAGCTAAATGTGTAAGGCCACCAGCGCCTGAAATGCCATACTTAATGACCTTCCCGGTTTTTTTGGCATCATCGATGAGGTCTTGCGTTGTTTTCCATGGAGATTTAGCGTTGACGGTTAGTATTATTGGTTCATAGCTGAGGCCGATAATGCCGCGGAAGTCGTCAATGCTGTACTGGACGGGACGGGTTAGCGGAACTGTAGTAAAGGCACCGGCTGCGATCTGAAGCGCCGTGTAGCCATCGGGATGTGCTCTGGCTACCTCAGCCGCCCCTATTGCTCCATTGGCTCCAGGCCTATTTAACACGACCACGCTTTGGCCCAAATATTTCGGCGCAACCGACGCCAGTGCACGAGTCATTAGGTCGGAGCTGCCTCCAGCCGCATAAGGGCAAACGATCGTCACCGGTTTAGTAGGAAAGCCCGCAGCATCCGCCGGCATCTGTCCCTGCATCATCACGCCGGAGGCAAAGGCTAAAATCGCGCAACTCGCCAAAAATCGTCTCACAATCCTTCATCCCCTTTCTTTTATTCACCTTGTTGAGCAATCACGCCATTTGGTCCTGCGTCTTCAAGTAAGAAACTATCACCTCCCTCGCCTCTCTTACATGGTATTTAGCGGCATCATCCGCACCAATGGGGTTCCTACAGCTTATCGCTTCGTATATCTGCTCATGCTGCTGGATTGAGCGTTGTGGCCTGCCCGGAAGCGAGGCGGATGTTGCCATCAAGAGCCGTACCTGACTCTGGAGTTTCTTCAGCGCCTCCAAGAGGCGAATGTTACCGCTCGCCTCCGCTATTGCACTATGAAATAATATATCAACATCGGAATAACGTCTAACCTCACCACTTACTACGCACAGCTTGCCATCGTTAAGGTATCCTGCTATCTTAGCAAGTTGATCTTCTGTTGCCATTGTAGCCGCCTTGGCCGCAGCCAATCCCTCGAGGGTCTCGCGCAGCTCGTAAATCTCCACTACATCGGGGATTGTAAGGAGTGCCACATAGGCACCCTTGCGGGGAATAATTTGCACTAACCCTTCTCCTGCAAGCCTAACTAATGCCTCTTTCACGGGCGTGTAGCTTATACCCAATCGCTGAGCTAAATCGCGTACCAAAAGCTTTGAGCCGGGTTGCAGAGTTTTGGATACGATAGCATCGTGGACAGCTTCGTAAGCCATATCGGCTAAACGCGGCGCGTTTGAAAAGTCCTTAAGCTGAACGTCAATTTTTTCGATTTTTTGTCGCTTATAACCCAACATTCATATTCACTCTTTCTCGCTTGAGCTCCTCATACAAGGCCAACGACCTTGACATAAAATTTCAGGTATTCCAACTTAGGCGCTGCGGTAGAGTTTGGTAAGGACGAATTCGCGGTGACCTAGCGCTTCAGCCGCAGTAAGCCTGCCATTTATCGTACGGTTCATAACATCTAAGATTGCGTCTGCCGCCTGATCCAAGGACAACTCGCGGCGAAGAACTCCGCTTAAGTCTACGTCTATATGCTCGGCCATCTCTATCACTGTTCGCGGATGGGCCGATATTTTGATTACGGGGACAATGGGATTGCCTACGACGTTGCCCTACCCAGTTGTAAAGAAATGCAGCACAGATCCAGCCGCTGCAGCCAACGTTACCATTTCCGCCGCCGCAGAAGGCGAATCCATGAAAAATAGACCTTTGCCGGTCGGCGCTTCAGCTGGCCCCAACACTCCGACGATGGGGCGCGTGCCGGTTTTCTGTACGTTGCCCAGCCCTTTTTCCTCTATTGTGGAGAGCCCTCCGGCAATATTGCCCTGAGTAGGCTGAGAGCCGAGGATGTCTACGCCTTGAGACTCGATGAATGCCATATAATCGCTATAAACTTGCATAAATCTCTCCTTGAGCTCTGGAGCAGCCATGCGCTCGGCTATGAAATCCTCGGCGCCAGTGAGCTCCGAAGTCTCGCCGAAGATCACGGTGCACCCAGCGTCTACAAGCCTGTCAACCAACCTGCCCAAAGCAGGATTTGAAGCTAAGCCGGATGTCGTGTCCGACTCGCCACATTTGATGCTGAGCGTGAGCTCACCAAAAGATATAGGCTCCCGTTTTGTTTCTGATGCATCCTGCAAAAACATTTTTGCGATCCTCGATGCCTTTTCTATGGTCTTAAGGTCTCCACTACACTCGATGCTCAAGCCCTCTACGGGTTTCTTCGTCGCCTTAGAAACGGCATCCACGATCTTATTGGTCCAGTTGGGCTCTATGCCTATGATGACGGCAGCCGCCACATTTGGGTTGGAAGCAGTACCTATGAGCGTTTTGAACGTAAGCTCCAGATCCTCGCCGAACTGCAATCTTCCATATGGATGAGGGAGGGACAAGGTGCCCTGAATCACCCGCGAAGTCACCTCAGCAGCAGTGTTAGATATGTCATCGACCGGCAGTATTATTACGTGGTTTCGCACGCCTATGCGGCCATCCGGTCGTCTATAGCCAAAAAGCTCGGTCATCACCTATCCCCCCCACCTGAGCGACCTAATGTTATGCACATGCACAAGCCCACCCGCTTCAACATTCGAAGTGGCTATCCTGATAGGTCTACCGTATTCGATGACATTCGCGCCGGAAGAAATCTCTTTAAGGGCAATTTTATGTCCGATTGGTATAGGGTTGATGGCCTCAATTGAGCCTTCAAAACCAACCTTGTCAAGAGAAACGAAGTTTACACGCTCGCATGGGGCTATTTCTTCCACCGTGATCCCCACGTCATCGCCCTTCACGTGAACCAAAACTTTGTACCTCACGTGTGCATCTCCTCATAGGAGATAAATGTCTCAATGCTCGAGTTGCAGAAAGCTTTGATAAAGCCCCAAATCAAATTCTATATTTTAAATTTTTTATGTCAATACGTCTTCCCAAATTGGTCTCAAAGTCTCAAAAAATTGGGGCACTTAGGACTCATATCCCAAGTGCCCTTTGTAAAGCCGAATCAGCTCAAAAGTAAAAAATGGCCACTATGCCTTCTTGCCAGCAGTTACCCTTAATTGTGATGCGATAGCGTCACCCATTTCGGAAGTGGTGTTCGTGCCACCTAAGTCCGGCGTTCTGACACGCCCTTCTTTAACGACAGCGGCTATAGCATCGACGACGCGCTTGCTCCACTCTTCAAGGCCAATGTGGTCGAGCATCATGGCGGCTGCCCATATTGTAGCTATGGGGTTTACTCTGTTCATGCCTTTATACTTTGGGGCAGAGCCATGGATGGGCTCGAACATGGAGGGAAATTCCTTCTCAGGGTTGACATTTCCACCTGGGGCGAAGCCCAACCCACCTTGGAGCGTAGAGGCTAAATCAGTCAGAATGTCGCCAAAGAGATTAGAAGCCACTACGACATCAAAGCTCTCAGGCCTTCTGATCAGAAACATCGTCATTGCATCAACTAATACGTGCTCCGCTTCTACATCGGGAAATTCTTTGCTGACAGCGTTAAAGACTTCATCCCAGAAGACCATCGAATGTTTTAGAGCGTTTGACTTGGTGATCGAGGTTACCTTTTTCCTGCGCTTCCTCGCCAACGAAAAGGCATACCGCATTACCCTTTCCGTCTCCCTACGGGTAAAGACGTTCACTTGCATAACGACCTCATGGGGCGTCCCTGGGTATGACCTGCCACCGATATCTCCATACTCACCTTCTACGTTCTCTCTTACGAAAACCATATCGATAGCTTTTTCTTCTTTAAGAGGGTAAGGGGCACCGGGTAGGCGTTTGACCGGCCTTAAGTTTACATACTGGTCAAATCCGCGGCGGATAGCAAATATCAAAGTCTGGGCCCCTATGTGATCGGGGACTCTCGGGTCTCCAATGGCACCCATCAAAAGGGCGTCAAATTTCTTAAGTGTATCGAGCCCATCTGCAGGCATCGTAACGCCATGCTCCAAGTAATACTCGCATCCCCAAGGAAACGACGTGAAATCCAAAGAGATATTTCCATCGAGCTCTTCCACAGCTTTCAGCACCTTGAGTGCCTCTGCCGTAATTTCTGGGCCTATACCATCACCAGGAAGTACTGCTATTTTGAAGGCCTTTTTACCCACCACATCTCACCATCCAATCGTTTTATGTAAACATCTTACAATAACTGCCTCAGTCACTATCCTTACCTAAACGTTTGCTGAGTCGCTTTATAATATCATCTGTCATAGCCTCAAGGTCATAATCGGGCATCCAATCCCACTCTTCCCTGGCGCAACTGTCGTCTAAACTATTTGGCCACGAATCGGCTATGGCTTGCCTCACTGGATCTACTTTATATTCTATTTCAAAATTTGGTATGCGCTTTTTAATTCTATCAGCTAACTCTTTTGGGGTAAAGGTCACAGCCGTCACATTATAGCCATTTCGATGTATTAGCCTATTAGGGTCTGCCTCCATAAGCATAATGGCAGCTTTCACGGCATCTGGCATATATATCATCGGCATTGCCGTATCCGGCCTAAGATAACAGACATAATACCCGTCAGTAAGCGCAGCATAAAATATCTCCGTGGAGTAATCTGTGGTTCCACCACCTGGCATTGTGTTGCTTGAAATAACGCCTGGATAGCGCACGCCTCGCGTATCCACGCCGTATTTCCTCAAATAATAATTACACATCAATTCACCTGTTACCTTAGCTATACCATATATCGTAGTGGGGCGCTGAACGGTATCTTGAGGTGTTTTGACTTTCGGCGTTTCCGGGCCAAAGGTGGCCATAGAGCTCGGAAAAAAGAGAGAGCAACCGCGCTCCCGAGCTACCTCCAAAGCGTTATACAACCCACCGAAGTTTACGCTCCAAGCCTTCTTAGGATCTGCTTCGGAAATAGCAGAAAGCATGGCGGCTAAGTGGTAGATCGTTCCTACATTGTACTTATCGACGGCTCCCTTGATCGACGAAATATTGGTGCAATCGACAACCTCACAAGGACCAGACTCGGATATCTCGGCAGGCGGCTTGCGCCTATGCATGCCGCACACCACATTATCGTTGCCGAACTTTTTCCTCAAAGCCAGGATTATGTCATACCCTATTTGACCCGTCCCTCCGGTCACCAAAATCCTCTTCATAAGGCTACGCCTCCTATCGCTCCACGGTCTGGCGCTCCACTTCACATAGTTTTCCCACACCTATCACCTCTTCTATTTTTGTGACAATTTCATTATAATGCGAAGCTTCAAATCCAACGAAGCCACCAGCAGTAGGCGCCTTGCCATGTTCTTTAATTGTCTTATTAATGCTTAAGGCCGCGCCTATCGTAGCAACTATTGTGGTTATAGGATAAATAATTATTTTGTAACCAAGATGTGAGATTTCCTGCCATGTGAGAGTTTCCTGTATTCCCCACTTTGCTCCGTAACCAGCCATAGCAAGTAACGGCACATTCTCCGGCACAGCGTCCCTTATCCGCTTCATTTCCTCTACATCGCAGACCTGAGGCATGATGGCATCTACCCCTGTTTTAGATAGAGCGCTAACCCTCTCCAAAACGGCCTCTATCGTACCACCTTCTGCCGCCCTTCTGGCATCGGTCCTTGCAATGATCATAAAGTTTTCATCATTTCTTGCTCTAAGGGCATATTCTAGCCTCTCGACATGTTCCCTCAAGGGCACAATGTGTTCTTTCCCCGCGTAATAATGAACGCGTTTCGGATAAACTTGATCTTCTATGTGCATAGCGCTTATTCCAGCATTCTCATACTCTTGGACTGTGCGCATGATGTGCAAAGGATCTCCGAAGCCGGTATGTCCATCTACTATAAGCGGAATCTCCAAAAGGCGCAGAGCTCTTCTGGCATTTTCGACTTGGTCCATAAGCGTTAAGAGCGGCTCGGTAGTCCCCAGGGCCGCGCCTGTCATCCAGCCGCCCATATTAGCAGCGTTAAAT
>CAYTKB010000050.1:0-12692 GCA_964438265.1 uncultured Acetomicrobium sp.
TGTTTTTGCTGCTCTTGGTGTTTTTGGCGTGGCCTATGGTATTGGTCTTATGGGAGAGCTTCTTCGTCGAGGGGAAGCCCTCCCTTTCAAACTATATGTCGATGTTTACGTCGAAGCTTTACAGAGAGTCGTTAAGGACGAGCATAACGCTTTCTTTAACCACGACCATTATCGGAACGCTATGCGGGATACCGCTTTCTTATGCCCTGTACCGATCAGGCGGCAGATTGAAGGCCTTGATGCTGAGCATCACTCCAGTACCGCTGACCTTCAGCGGGCTCGTAGTTGGATTTGCCTTCATAATACTGCTCGGGGCAAGCGGCTTTATCACATTGCTCCTCTCTAAGGCCTTCGGCATTAACCCCTTAGAGTTTTCTTCGTTCCTCTTTACATGGAAGGGGCTTGTTGTGGCCTACCTTTACTTTCTCATCCCGAGGATGATCCTCACCATGATTTCGGCCTGGAGCAAGGCCGACTGGAGTTTGATCGAGGCTGCATCGAGTTTAGGCGCCTCGAGGTGGATGACGCTTCATAAAGTCCTGCTTCCGATGCTTTTGCCCGCCGTGTTGGCCGGTTCGTCGCTGCTTTTTGCCGTGAGCATGGGAGCCTTCGGCACCGCCTTCGCCCTTACCGGTACAGGCGTTAAGATATTACCCCTCGTAATATACACGCACGTCTCGGAAGTGTCGGTAGATATCGGTAGGGCAGACGCTTTGGCCATAATCCTTGCCTTGGTTACGACCGTTTTGATCTTGATATACGAGCGCGCCTTTGCCGCCAGGAGATAGGCCCATCGCATACAGAGATGCGCCTCAAGTGATCTCTCACCATATATACCTTGCAGCAGAAGTGGGAGGGGCTCAGACCGAAGAGAGGCGATGGAGTTTTGGTTTTTGGATGCCATTTCTGAGGCCTGCCTTGAGATCCGGCACTAGCGCTGCTGAGTTCACAAAACTGTAAAGGTCTTAAATCACGTACTAAAATCGTAGTATAATAAATCAACGGCACAAGGGCTACGGATTAGCCAAAGAAGCATTTCGCTTGGCTTATACGCTAGGTACGGCAACAGCTCTTGTCCTTAAGACGCTACAGTACAGCGGGGACACAAAAAGTCTGGAGAGCGCGAAGGAGGAAGGAGTATGAGAGGGAAATTCAGGTTCCAGGAAGGTTTTGCCTACAAGATGCCGGTGCATTTTTTGGGGAGCCATTTCTATCCGTTCCGGGTGACTCATGGGGACATGACGTCTTTTGTCGTGCGGTTTGAAACCGACGAGGAAGCCCTGCTGCAGTTCATTCCTCAAGATTTTGAGCTCCTTGAGCCGGTGGTAGCCGTTCAGTTCGCCAACTTCCGAGACGTGGAATGGATGTCAAACGGTGAATACCGCCTCATCCAAGTCGCCGCGCCCGTCCGGTATGCGGGAAACTCCGAGGGGCTTGAGGGCGTGTACCCTCTCATCATCTGGGAGAATAAGACTTGCCCAATTCTTGGAGGACGCGAGGAAGACGGCATGCCCAAAGTCTTTGCCGATGTGGCTTCCGAGCGCCACGTTGGGGACCATTGGTTCACTGCCGCGAGCTACGAAAGTTGCACCTTCATCAAAATGCATTTCTGGAGGCATGCCGAGCTCGACGAAAAAGTCATCGCCGGGATGAATGAAAAGCCGCTGACCAACAACTTCGGTTGGAGGTATATGCCCAACCTCGGTAAAGGCGGCGCGTCGTTGTCTCAGGCCACGCTGTATCCTCAAGAGGCGAGGGTGACAAAAGGCTGGACGGGCGAAGGTCGCGTCGAATGGACGGAGCTTACCGCCGAAGAACACCCCCTCCAGTCCGGGGCGATCAGCAGCCTGGCAAATCTGCCAGTACTAAAGTACTCGGGCGCCATGATGCTGAAGGGTTCCGCCCAGCTGAACGTGGGCGATTCGAGGGTCCTGCCCTAAGGGGCGGTAAAGAGGGGGCGAAGTCTATGAACGGGTATTTCGAGAACAAGGTCGCGGCTGTGACAGGAGCCGCGTCGGGCATAGCGTTGGAGATGACGGAACAGCTTCTCAAGCGCGGGGCCAAGGCTGTCTTTATGGGCGACGTGAAGGAAGAAAACCTCACCCACGAATCAAAGCGGCTTGAGGACAAATACCCAGGCAAGGTATTCCCCATTCTGACGGATGTAACTAAGAGAGAACAGGTAGCCCGGCTTATAGAAAGCGCAGCGGAATATGCCGGGCATCTCGACTTCGTCTGCAATATCGCCGGGATGGGAATGACTCTCCCGACGGAACAGATCACCTTCGAAATCTGGGATTATGTCATCGATCTCAACCTCAAGGGCGTCATCTATGGCACGTATACGGCCATACCGATCATGAGGAAACAAGGCTTCGGCCACATCGTCAACGCTAGTTCCATCGCGGGCTTGGTTCCCGTCCCCTATCAGGCCGTTTACACAGCGACCAAGGCCGCGGTAATCTCCATGACAGAGAGCCTCCAATATGAGCTTGAGGTCGAGGGTCTATGCTTTAGCGTCTTCTGCCCGTACAACGTCAGGACGCCCATCTTTGGCGACATGGCACCGCCCGCCGACTCCATAGGCGTCGACGAGGCGGTGGAGTATATCCTGCAGGAAATAGAGAAGAAATCCGTTGTGATCGTGTTGCCTCAAATCGCCAGGGATTTTTATGCCCTGTACAGTGAGCACAAGGAGGAATTCGACAAGTTCGCAAGAAATCTTGCAGCCGAGAGGCGTGAAAACTATCGCACGAAGGGCACTTATTATTGAGAATCGCTGGCGCGGAAATTAAGGGTAAGTTTTGTTAGATGAAGGCCACATTTCTCCTCGATGAGGCGGATCTTTATTTCGACGTCGCGATCCTTCTGATAGCCGGCATGGCCGTGATGCTCACAGGGATACTGCTTTTTCCAGCCTCTTTTGGCCTGCTTTCGTACTATGAAAATGGCGTGTACGGGCTGCTTCTGTTTTTGTTCGGTCTGCAGACGGTAACCCTGGGAAGAACGCCTGCGGGGGACATACGCAGATCCAAGCCCGTGATCGCCGCAGGAGTCGCCATCGCTTCCGTGGGCATCATGGCCTGTTTCGTCCCTGATGTATTTACGCTCGTCCCCAAAGTGCTCCTGATCCTCTGCCTGTGCCTTGGGGGGTTCCTGCAGTTTCTGCAGTTGCTTGTTTCAAAAGATAAGCTAAAGGCGTGGCTCGGCTACGGAGGAGTCTTCCGGTACCTGGCTTTCGCGTGCGCGGCGGTCTACCTGTTTTCTATGTTCGTCGGGCTTCTCGTGTGGAAAGAGGGCCTGCTTTCGGCGCTTACGACAGCGCTGTCGGTGCTCGTCTACGGCGCGGCGATCCTCGCGTTGGCCCTCCTGCTCCAGAAGATCTACCGCACCTATCCCCTGGCCGCAAAGGGCCTCAACGACGATTTCGGGCTAAAGACTGATAAGGCTATGCTGCTTCTTGTGGGCGTGTTTATGTTGATCCTCGGGGTCCTCCTCATCCCTGTCACCTTCGGCAGACTCCCCTTCTCAGGGAGCGCTCAGCTCGGCCTCCTAATGGTGATCTTCTCCGTTCAGATGCTCGCCTTCGGGAGCACCCCTATTGGGCCCTTCCGACGTACGTGGCTTGTGATCTTTTTGGGATTCATATTCGCGGCACTGGGAATAGTTTCCTGCGTGGTGCCGAACATCCTCGTACCGTTTTTGACACTTCTTGTCGGTATACTTAATCTCGCCGGCGGAGGGATAGGGCTTGCCAAAGTCGTCCTGCCAATTGTGAAAAACAAGGGCAAGACAGCCACGGTGCCTACGGTCTTGGTGCGACTTTCAGTAACCCAGATTACGATGAATCTTGTGTCCATGCTGTTTGGGACCTCGATGCTCGTACATCATTTGCTTCCGGGGTGGGTCGTGGGCGTGATACTCGCCGCTAACGGAGGCGTTCTCCTATATCTTATGCATCTTCTGATGTCGATTGATAGACTGCAGTCTAACATCATGGAGACAACTTCCTGAAATAACAGGTCATTACGGAGGTCAGGCCTTTGTTTTTTGTGTTTTATGATATGCGTTCCGAGCTTTAAGCGCCTCGAGGTGGGTGACGCTTCATAAAGTCCTGCTTCCGATGCTTTTGCCCGCCGTGTTGGCCGGTTCGTCGCTGCTTTTTGCCGTGAGCATGGGTTTTGGCGCCGCCTTTGCTACCAGGAGGTAGGCCACTTTGCGTGAAAATTTTGACCGAGCGAATTGCACTGTTGTAACTAAAAACTATAATTACAAACAGGTTTTTGAGTAGAAAATGAAGGAGGCATATACACTGGGGCTCAACAGAGCAAAAAAGACAAAAACTTTCAATGTGCCTTTGTCTGAGGTTTGGGGAGCATTACTTAAAAGCGCGTCCAATTTGCGTTTTAGGGTAGAATACGTCGATGAGGCCAAAAAGGTTGTTATATTCAGTTCTGGATTTAGTCTGCTATCTTCTGGGACGAGGCTCGGTTTTAAACTGAACGAATCGGGCGAGAGCATGACCGAGGTAATAGGGAAGGCAAAGGCCAAAGGCATAGCCTTGATCGACTACGGCAGAAGCGGCAGAGAACTCGATAAAGTCTTTTCCTCCGTGGAAGACCTCTTAAGGCGACCCGCTACGGGTGCTAAAAGATAGGAAGCTTCGGGTTATGAAAGCTTAGCATCAGGTCTTCATTTTTGTTTGTGTTTTTATGGTATCTGCCCCGAACGTAACACGTAGGTTATTAATCGAAGCGAGCTTGTGTGATAGATCCAGTCGTTTCTATCATCGTGGAGCGCAGAGCCGCATGCGGGCACTCTACTTGCAAGTTAGATGGCGACCTTTTGTGCTAAAAAGCGAGGGGCGCCGAGTATTGAAAGAAATTTGGCGCCCTCGCCGCGGCTTTTAAAAGCTGCTTTTCAGTTGCTTCCTTTCGCCAAGAAACACGCACCCCGTTTTTTAGTGATGGCCTCCATCGCCTGAAATCATATTGTGAAGCTCTTCCACATAATGAACGAACGCTACGTAGGCTTCAACGTATTCACGCCCGGCCTCAACCGACTCGTCTTTATGCTTTTTCGCCTCGATCAACTTTTCAAAACGCGCTTTAATACCTCTCTCGGCAGCCTCAGCGATTTCCCCGGCGAGAGCTTCTACGTCGCCGTCGGCGATGGCCTTGTCAGCGGCGGCTACAGGCGGTTCCACGTAACCGGCTGGTTTGAGCCCGGTGTATGGTGCGCCCTCGCCAGCACGGTGGAGCCTAACAAGGGTTTCAAAGAAGTACATGTCCGCTAACTCTCTGGCTTCTGGCCCTTTTGACCGCACATTGGTCGCTTTATCGAAGGCAATCCGTATCTCTTCTTCGCTCTCTTTGTTTACCCACTTCAATACAGGCGTGATGTTGCCCGTCTCCAAGGCTAACCGCGCTTCCGTTACCACGGGGCCGTCGAGCGTGTCGCAGTGGGCTAGGACTTTATTGGGCCATACCATCAGAGCAATTATCCCGACAATCCCGATGACAACCGCAAATTCAACTGCTTTACTCGTCAAGGAATACATTTCAACTCTCCTTTCGGGTCTTGTTTTAGAAACTCACATCTTTTGCCATCCCTTCGGTTATGCCTTTTAAAGCGCATAAATCACCTCCTTGTCGTTGAAGCTGTAGTATTAAAAGTTTTTTCTGACTCGCCCGCCGTGGGATAGAGTTCCGTCCCTTCCTTTTGAATGCGCAGGGCAAGGGCCGCAAAAAACGGTACGAGCTGTAACCTTCCCTACCGATCCTCTCGCGTATCATCGCTTGTACGGAAACCGTTCAGCTGCCTTTCGAGACAGCGCTTCAGGACTACCGCGTTATTGTGCTCCCTGTCCTTAGCTGCAAAGAGGAGTGTAACGTCGCCATTTCTTACAGCCTCAAGTATGGGTTTTAAGACGTCAGGTTTTCCGTCGAGTTCGAGCGCATAATCGCGCGCGAACTCTTCCCATTTAGCAAGTTCGTGGGTGAACTCACGGCGAAGGGCTTTGCTGGGCGCTGCATCCTTAAGCCATCCGTCGAGCTTCAAGTCGTCTTTCTTTACCCCTCTTGGCCACAGGCGGTCTACCAGGAAGCGCTTGCCGTCCGATGGAGAGGGAGGGTCGTAAACGCGCTTTGTGTAAATCATCTGGCTACCTCCTCGGCCAGCTCCTCTCCCAATTGGCGGCAACGATCGAGGGCTGCCCCGTCTGGTTGCCACTTGGCCTTAATGCCTTTTGCGGCGACTTTTATCCCAGCATCAGAAAGAGCTTCTTCGATTTTGCCTACTGCCTCGCCGCTCCATCCGTAGGAACCGAAGGCGGCGCCCACTTTGTTTTTGAATTTAAGCCCTCGAAGGTCCTCCAACATGGGCGCAACCGTGGGGAGGATACCGTTGTTTAGCGTCGGAGAGCCGATGATCACGGCCTTTGCCTTGAAGACCTCTACGATCACGTCGTTTCTATCCGATGCGGCCAGGTGGATGAGTTTGTTGGGTATTCCTTTGACTGTAAGGCCACCGCTTATGGCCTCTGCCATCCTCAATGTGGTTTTCCACATCGTGTCGTAGAGGATGACGGCCCTTTTTAGGGGGATTTGGCGCGCCCACTCTTGGTAATTCTTCACAATCTGAAGCGGATCTTTGCGCCAAATCACGCCGTGGCTGGGGGCGATAATATCTACGGGAAGCTGCAAAGAAAGAAGTTCGTCGATCTTCTTGAGCACAAGGTCGCTGAAGGGGGTGAGGATGTTTGCGTAATATTTGAGCGCTTCCTCGTAAAGTTCTTCTTGATCCACTTCATCGTTAAAGCGAAAGGCCGTAGCATAGTGCTGGCCGAAGGCGTCGTTGGGCATAAGGATGTTTCGACCCGATATGTAAGTGAACATACTGTCAGGCCAATGCAACATCGGGGCGTTTATAAAGAGAAGCTCCGAGGAGCCGAGGGAAAGGCGCTCCCCGTTTGATACCGTGCGAATATTCCAATTCTGATGGAAGTGCCCGGGTATGCTTTCCAATCCGCGCTTTGAGGTTATAAGGGTCGCGTTTGTGGCGATTCTCATAACCTCGGGCAATGCGCCGGAGTGGTCCATCTCTGCGTGGTTTGCGACGACGTAGTCGATCTTGGAGGGATCTATGATCTCGCGGATATTATCCAAGAGCCTGTCGCTAAAAAGTTCCCACACGGTGTCTATAAGAGCCACCTTTTCGTCCACAACGAGATAGGCATTGTAGGACGACCCTCTATGCGTGGAAAGCTCGTAGCCGTGGAATTTGCGAATGCCCCAATCCACGGCACCTACCCAGTAGACTCCTTTAGAGATCTCGACCGCCATTTTAAACACCTCCTCAACCTGCCCTTTCAGGTCTTAGGGTTACTGGTCTCTCCTTCAGTTTAAATATTTAGGTATTATAATACCATAATTGGTTTCCCTGTCAAGCCCTCGTAAGAAGGCTGCTTGGATTCATGACATTTTCCTTAGCTTACAGGGCAAGGCCGCTAAAAGGTGGGCTTGGTTATGTGTCGCTATAAAACGACCTGACGGCCGCATAAAACTGGTCGGCGGGCGGACAGGTCATTTTCGTCTCAATATAATGCACTGCGAGGGAGCAAAACGCCCCCTCGCAGTGAGTGGTTTTCTTATCTATGGGTATTAGGCGATTTCGCCTATTATTGTCTATTTTTTAGAGAAATTCAGCCGCTGTTCGAATTGCCATCGCGCTATCTCGTTTTGGAGAGAAAGCATCCTTTCATGAAGTTGGAATGCCTTAGCCCTATCTATGCGGCTTTCATACACCATAGACTGAAGCTCTAAACGAGTTCTTTCGAGCTGGCGCATATTTTCGGCGATCTTGGGCGGAATTTCTGTGCCGTAAGGGGCATTGTTCAATCGCGACCTTGAGTCAAAATTGCCCCCCTGTGGGCCGTATCCCCAGTTCATCGCACCCAGCCCGTAACCGCATCCTCCGTAACCTGACCCCCAGCCTCCCATAGTGCCTCTGGGGCCGTAACCTCCGCCCCACATGTGGCGCGGTTCGAATCCATAACCGCCATACGCTAAAGCGGAGCCAGCCGCCGCAACAAGCGCTACCAATGCCAAAACGGCTATCGTTGAACGTTTCATGCCTATCGCCTCCTGTGCTTTGTCTCTAATCTCTATCTTGATTTGATTTTATTCTCGGTTGTTAAGTTGCGCTTCGGTATTTTTACGAAGCCCTAAGGTAGGCAATAATACGCAACCCTGAGGTGGCTCTAGTTGCCCCCTTCACCGTAGCTGCACCGGAGCGGCGTTATATGCAAACAGCGTTAACTTAAAACCTGCGGAGACTGCGGATCTTTTCGTGCGCCCAGTCAAGCACGACCTTCAATCTGTCATTTAAGAGGGCCCGTGCCTCTTCGTAGGGGGCCCACCTGTATTCGTGATGCTCCGGTCGCCCAAGCTCTGTAGAAACGGGAAGTGTAACTTCTTTCGTCTTTGACTCCGCTATGTAAAACCTCGCGACCTTGCCGCGGCCGTATGGAGGGGTTTCTATGAAGTCGTCGTAAAACCGAAGGCCAGTTAAACCCGTCTCTTCAGCGACCTCACGCTTTGCTGCCTCAAGCGGATCTTCGGATTGCTCAATTCCCCCTTTGGGGAAGTCCCAGTTTCTGTAAGCTCGAAGCAGTAGATACAGGATTTTATTGCCTTCTACGAAAAATACGACGGCGCCTGAGCTTTTGCTTTTTACTTTCATTTTTAGTCGTTACTCCTGCGGCAAGACCTTACGGCATCTCTTATGCCCTCGTATCCGGTGCAGCGACATATGTTGGACGATAGCCACTCTTCAACCGTTTCGTCATCGGGATTTGGGTATTTACTCAAAAGCGCGTGAGCGTTGAGCAGAAACCCGCTCGTGCAGAAGCCGCACTGAAATCCACCGTAATCGGCGAAGGCTTTTTGGAGTTTGGGGTCATTTAAACCCTCTATCGTGGTAACTTCATGCCCTACGGCTTCAACTGCAAGCATCATACAAGACTTCACCGGGATGTCGTCTAAAAGGACAGTGCAGGCGCCGCAGTCGCCGTTTTCGCACCCCGCTTTGGCGCCCGTCATGCCTAAGCGCTCCCGCAAAACCCTAAGGAGCGTGTCCGCCGGACGCAGAGCGACCCGCCGCTTTTTGCCGTTTACAGAAAGCGTTACCTCGTTAAGCCCGCTGTATATCTTCATTACTTTCGCACCCCCAGCTCCTCAAAAATTTGAGCCACCGAAAGTTCCGTAAGCAAACGGCGGTAATCCGACGAAGCCCATACGTCGGATATAAACGACCTGGCAAAGGGTTCGATTAGCTCGGCAAAAGGACCCGCGGCGCTGATGTCTTCTCCAAAGCCACCGGTTGAGTCGAGCAAAACGGGGTAACCGAAAGCTCCACTTAACGCGATGCGGATCGCGCCTTTTACCTTAACTCCGGCCGCACTTACGATGGGATAGGCGATGCGCCCTCCCTTTGTTTTGCGCACAACGCTATAAGGAAATTCAAGCGCCTCCTTTGGCACCGCCATCTGCACCAGGAACTCACCCGGCGCGAGCTTCAGCCTCTTGTCGAATATGGCCCTTAAAGGCACCCAGCGCGTAGATTTTTCTTCCGCAATTAAAGCCTCTCCGTCGCAGAGCAAAAAGGGGAGGATCGCCTCTTTGTAGGGCAAGCGGCCGCAGACGTTTCCGCCGAGCGTCAGACGGTTTCTTACGGTCCTGTCGGCGATGCCGTGGCAGGTGCGAGCAAGAAGCGGAAAGGCCTTTGAATCGACGATTTCAGAAAGCACAAGCGCGCTTCCAAATACCGCCCTCTTCCCTTCTATGCCTAAAGCCCTGCATTCGGGTATCGATTTTATATCTATGAGCGCACCAGGATAAATCTGCCCCTTTCGGCAAAGCGTGACGATTTCCGTCCCCCCGCCGTAGTAAAGGGGTGCCTTTTTGCTTTCTTTAAGCTCCGCATAGGCCTTTACGGCCTCTTCTATCGTTTCGGCCTTGCAGTAATCGAAGTCAAAAGGAATCATGCTTCTTCCCCCCTCATGACGCGCCATGCTCTTTCTGCCGTTACGGGAAGCCTGTTTACGGGCTTTTCTATGGCTCTTGAAGCGGCGTTTGCGAGGGCGACAGGAATTCCTATCACTCCCTGTTCCCCCATCCCCCTCATGCCGTAAGGGCCATCCCTTTGCGGCGTTTCTACGAAGTCGATGTAATATTTCGGGTCGCTCCCGATGCGCGGGAGCTTGTAAGTGCGAAGCGACCCATTTGTGACCTGGCCACGGTCGTTAAATGAAAAGCCCTCGCTCGTGGCGAAGCCTAAAGCCATTTGTATTGCCCCTGCGACTTGGCCTCTTGCGATTGCGGGGTTTATCAGTTTACCTATGTCGAGCGTAGAAGCTGCGGATATCACCTCGAAGCTGCCGTCGCGAGGGTCCAGTTCGACCTCGACGGCTTGGGCGCCGAGCGTCCATTCCAAAGCGGGATGCCCTTGGCCCGTATCAGGATCGATCTCGGTGAGGCGCCTGGCGATATAGTGCCCCCTTCCTATAACCTGTCCCGTTACGGCATGCCCGTTTTCGTAAACGTAGCCGAGCGCTACCTTGGACAGCTCGAGGCCAATTTCAGGTTCATCTGGCAAAAATACGCGCCCTCCCGAAACCTCAAGCTCCTCTGGCAGACAGTGTAAGACCTGGGCGGCAGTTTGTTTTATCTGGTTTGTGGCGTCATCGCAGGCCTCGATGACGGCCCTTCCTACCATGAAAGTGGTCCTGCTTGCCGCGGTGGCCCAGTCGTGAGGGTGCCGCCTGGTGTCGAGTTCCGTTACCACGTGGATTTTATCGAGGCCAAGCCTCAACCTTTCGGCGGCGATTTGCGCTATGGCCGTAGTAGCGCCGGAACCTATTTCCACGGCGCCGGTAATTACGTTTGCGCTTCCGTCTTCGTTAAAGGTTACGATAGCCCCTGCATCGGCACTCGTGGGCATGGCCGGCGATTTCCAAAGGCAGGCTATGCCCTTGGCGCGCACCTTTCCGTTGCCTGTTTCTATCCTGTTTCCTTCGCCCCATTTGATCATTTCGGCGGTTTTGTTTATACATGTGCGCAAGTCCCCCGTGTTCAAATCGAGGACGCTCCCAGTAGGCGTCGTATCGCCGGCTTTTATGGCGTTTTTGAGGCGAAGCTCCACAGGGTCCATGGCAAGTTTTTCGGCCAGGACGTCAAGCGCTCTTTCTACGGCGGTGGCGAGCTCTATGTGGCCAAAGCCCCTGTAGGCCGTGGCGAAGGGGTGGTTTGTGTAAACACAGAGAGAGTCGCAGCGCACGTTACGACCTTGTATGGGCCCGTGCATGATATTGCCGCGGCCCTGCTGATGTTTACGGCGTAGTCGGCGTAGCCTCCGCTGTCGAACAAGAACAACAGATCCATGCCGAGTATCTGCCCGTCCTTCGTCGCGGCTATCTTTACGGTTGCGTCGAGGCCTATATGACCGGGCGAAGAAACCATATCCTCCTCGCGAGCGTTGACGAGCTTGACTGGGCGGCCGCCCGCGCTTTTTGAAAGAAGATATGCCAACCCCTCAAGCTGGATCCCGGCTTTACCTCCAAAACCGCCGCCCAGATATGGGGCTATCACGGCTATCTTTCCTATGGGGATGCTGAAACCGACGGAAAGGAGCGCCCGCACGACGAAGGGAGCTTGCGTTGAGGATATGATTACGACGGACCCGTCGGGGCGGATTTCGGCTATCGAGCCGCGGGGTTCCATGGCGCCGTGGTCTCCAGGCGGGAAAGAGACGTCCACCTCCACTACTGCGTCCGCTTCTCCGAAGGCCCGCTCCACATCGCCCTTTCTGATCTTCGTCCTGTTTGCAACGTTTGTTCCGGGTTCTGGTATTATTGCCGGTATGTGTCGGTAAAAAGCCATGTCCTCGTGAATTATGGGAGCGCCCGGCTTTAAGGCGTCCTTGGGCGAAAGGACCGGCTGCATCGGCTCGTATTTGACATCCACCAAAGCGGCTCCCATTGCGGCCGCGGCTTCGCTTTCTGCCACTACGGCAGCTACGGGCTCGTAAAAATGGCGGACGACCCCTCTTGCAAGCGGGGGTTTGTCTCCCAGATAAATGCCTAAGTTCCATGGAAAGTCTTCCCCTGTTACGACGGTCAAGACGCCGGCTGCGTTGCGCGCCTTTGACGTGTCTATCGAAACGATCCTGGCATGAGCGTGAGGGCTCGTGACTAAAGCGGCATGAAGCAACCCCGGGAAATAAATATCATTCACGTAGCGGGCCCTTCCTGTGACTTTCTCCGCGCTTTCTATGCGTGCTACTGACTCTCCAACAGAGCGGAGTATATCCTCCAATGCTCTTCCCTCCTTAAAATAAATTCATTTAATTAATTGTACCACTAGCCTCAGGTCAGGTTTTTACTTTTTGTTCTATGTGTTTAGCGATGGCACTACTCCTCTTGGCGCTCGGGCTCATATGCGCCGAAGGCGACGTCATAAGGGTGTGCCTTATCCAATGGTTGCAGGCACATAAACCCCGCCGCTTAGGTCGGCCATTTTGCGGCAGAGATTTTCTTGGTCTTTGCGGCCGGTTGCCACGTCGATGAAAAATGAGAGCATGCCACGACGCCGTAAGACATGGCAGAGCTCAAACATCTCCTCGTAAGGATCTTT
>CAYTKB010000051.1:0-12687 GCA_964438265.1 uncultured Acetomicrobium sp.
CTAAAATGGTTCTTGCGCCCTTGAACATCAAGGCTTCTTTCATGTCCACTTTGGACTCCGTGGCGTATCTGAACCACGACCTCGACGATGCCCTGAGGGCCAACATCGTTTCGCTGAGCGATGTGCCGAGGATTGTGATAGAAAAAATGGGCGATTCCCACAGCAGGCGCATAGGCAATCTCGTGATGGACATAATAACTTCGAGCGGCGAAGGTGGCATAACGATGAGCGACTCCATGTTAGAGACCACCGAGATCTTGAGGGATTTCCTATTCAAGCGCGTGTATTCGGCCGAACAGGCGCGGAAGGAGGAACCGAAAGTCAGACACCTCCTCTCTACGCTCTTCGACTTCCTTCTCAAGGAAGCCACAGACCTTTGCTCCTCCGGCGATGATCCGCCGGCAAGGCAGGTGCTGGACTTCATTTCCGGCATGACGGATCGCTATGCCGTGGCCTACTTCCAGCGTCTAACTGTGCCATCGCCTTGGCCGTTTGACATGGGCGACTTCCCCAAGCTGCCTTAATTTACGAGGCCATATTCTTTCAAGAGCTCCTGAAATCGGCGCTCTACCTCATCGGGCGGGCTTGGGTCTTTTTTATAGGGCTTTTCCGCAGGCGATGGCGGGGCAGCGCCTTTAGAAGTTTGCGGCAGGCTTGCGGCAGATGGAGCGGCTATCGAAGGAGTACTAAGTTCTGGCGCTGCTTGGCCGCTGGCCATATAGGTGTAATCCTGAGGCGCGAGCAAGAGCCTTGGGGCATTTGGATCTTCGGTGATGCCCGCAAAGACCATCCCGCCGTGGTAGGGACACGTAATCAGAGGAGCGGAGCCGGTTTGCAGAATGAGCGTTCCACGAGGGCAATTGGGCGCTGCGAGGAAGCCGCTATACCTGCACACCGTCACCTCCTCCACATCGTATTCGGGCTTTATCGTGAAGCTCTTGGGCAGATTCAGATCCTTCGCGGCAGCGCTGACGAACTCCTTCCATACGGGAGCCGCGATCCTTCCTCCTGTGGCCTTGTCACCGAGGGGCTTATGATCGTCATGACCGGCATATACCACTGCTACTAATCCAGGCACGCCGCCGACAAACCACGCATCACTCCATTCGTTCGTCGTTCCTGTCTTCCCAAAGGTTTCGTATCCATCTATCCTCGCTGGCCTCCCCGTGCCGTAGAGGACTACGTCTTTGAGGGCGGAGAGCATGGTCATGCTGACGATCGGGTCGAGGACCGGCTCGAGTACGGGGCCGTTTGACTCCAAAACGACCCCTTCTCTATCGCGTATCTCCTTTATGGCGAAAGGTTTTACGCGATAGCCTCCGTTGGCAAAACATGCGTAAGCCGTCGCCATCTCCATGGGCGTAACGCTGCCGGACCCAAGCGCTAGGGATAGATCGTAAGGGAGGTAAGGACTCGTTATGCCGACCCTTCTGGCCAGATTCTTAACTTTGTCCAAGCCCACGATTTCGGCAACACGGATGGCGGCGACGTTGTAGGAGTGGATCAACGCCTCCAGCGCTGTGACCTCCCCGTGAAATTCGTCGTCGTAATTTGTGGGCGCCCATCCGTTTTCGTAGACCAGCGGGGCGTCCAAGAGGTGATCGACAAAGCGGATGTCCGATTCAAGCGCCGCCGCATATATGAAAGGCTTGAAGGCTGAGCCGGGCTGACGATATGCTTGGATCGCGCGATTGAATTTGCTCTTTTCAAAGTTTTTGCCGCCCACCATGGTCAATATCTCGCCAGTGGCTGGGTCGAGAGCTACTATGGCGCCTTCGCTCGGGAGCTTTTGGATGACCTTATCTGCCTTTTCCTGCAAAGCGAGGTCAAGAGTGGTGTATACCCTAAGTCCTCCCTGATAAACCCTCTCGCCTCCGTATCGTGGTAGGAGGTGACCGAAGAGGATATATGAGACGAAATATGGGGCTTTGTTGTTGCTCAGCGTTGGTACCTTCTTTGACGCAAATGTGAGTTTTTGCGCCAACGCCTCGTTTCCTTCCTTTGCCGATATCCACTCTAACTCCACGAGTCTTCTCAACACGTAGGCTTGCCTGGTCTTGGCTTCCTCTGGATGGCGAAGGGGGGTAAAGCGCTCCGGCGCTGCGATTAGGCCGGCCAACATGGCAGACTCGGCGAGAGAGAGTTCAGACGGTTTCTTGCCATAATATTGTTGCGAAGCTGCGAATACGCCGTAGGCACCGTGGCCAAAGTAGATCGTATTCAGGTACATTTCGAGTATTTGATCCTTCGAGAATACCCTCTCCATGCGAAGCGCGAGGATTGTCTCTTTGATCTTCCTGTCGAGCGTCCTGTCGAGCGTCAAAAAGAGATTGCGGGCCAGTTGTTGCGTGATCGTGCTGCCCCCCTGAATCGCCTCTCCGCGGCTGAAGTTGACCCAAAGCGCCCTGATGATTCCGAAAATGTCGACGCCGTGGTGCTTGTAAAAGCTGCTGTCTTCGGCTGCCATGGTTGCCTTTATCATCCACGGAGAAATCTCTTCTAAGTGAACCCAAGTGCGGTTTTCCCTGAAGAGCCTGGCTATCTCACGGCCGTTGCGGTCGTATATCACCGTGGATAGGTTCGGCTCATAGGATATCATCTCGTCAAAGGTCGGCAAATCACGACCGTATTTAAAGAGAAAATAAGTGACTGACGCTGCACCGACTGCCGCTAAAAAGAGCACCGCCAGCAGCACAAACGTAAATATCTTTCGCATCCAACCTCGATGCTTTTTGGCGTCTGCCTTAGCCATTAAAAACCCTCCATAGCGTTTTTCCTGTAAAATCATTATAACATGTGGTCCCAAGGCGCCGTGCCCTCTTCGTGCGACTTCGACTGCGACGAGGCCCAGGAGCGCAAGGCAAGCACTCTTGCAGCTCAAGCTTCATGCCGAAGGTGAAGTTGCCACGTGAGGTGCACCTCTTTGCACTGGACGGGCCTACAGAGGCGTTACCCTGTGTCAGTCCAATCCAGTCCAGGTCACGGATGTGTGGCTAAAACACTTAAAATGGCCTTTAGTATTTTATAAAATCATCAATACATGCCACTATCATCATTCGCCAATAGCTAGATTTAATAGTTTGAGGCTAAATTATATATAATAGACAAAATCACAAAAAGCAAAGGTCTGACCCTAAAAGTGGCCATCAAAGCCAGTATTTATACTGTTTCAAAAACGAGGCATGTCGATATGATAAAATCCAAGATGGATTTTACAAACGACGGGAAGAGGTGGTGAGTCTATGAATGGAGCGAAGAAGGTAGGGTTAATATTGTTGTTAGCGCTCTTTACGATGAGCGTTTCCTTTTCTGCGGCCGATGCCAAGACTCCAGAGCAAAGAATTACATTAGCAACGCAACTTCTTCAGGATATGAAAGGGCAAAGCGACGTCGAAGGCCTGACAGATTATTTGAAGGATTGCGTAGGCGTCGCAATTTTCCCGAATGTCACGAAGGCTGGTTTCGTCTTCGGGGCGGAGTACGGAGAGGGATTATTGCTTCGCCGAGCCCCAGATTCGACAAAATGGTATGGACCCTCTTTTTTGACCGTAGGCGGAATTTCTGTGGGTCTCCAAATAGGTGTGGAATCGACTGCGCTGGTATTGGTGATAATGGATGAAGCAGGGCTGGACGCGTTCAAGAAAGAACACGTCAATTTGGGAGCCGACGTCTCTATAGCAGCAGGGCCGGCTGGGCGCAGAGCAGGTGTGGCCACGAGTTCCATCTACAGTTATTCTATGGCAAAAGGCGTTTTTGCTGGGGTTTCCTTGGGCGGGGGGACAGTGGATACCGATGAGAACGCTAATATAGCTTACTGGGGCAAGAAGTATACTCCCGAAGAGATATTGCAAAAACGTGCGACAAGCGACAAGGTAAAGCCCTTAATTAAAGAGCTGAATTCTCTTATAGCCATGGCAAAATCGAATAGCGAGAAACAATAAAAACTCCCTAAGAAATGGACCACGAGAAATAAGCCAAAAGAGAGGCTCCTATATCGCTTAAAGCCAGCATTCCCTAATGCGAAGCATCGAACGGAGTAAAAATGTGTAATCAAGGACGAACCTCGGATGGCGTATAGGAGCCTTTCTCAAAATGCTTTCATAATGGTGCTCCCCATGGTCTTTCAGGTATTACAACGCCCCAATAAGGCCAAAGAGCGTCACTTATTTGGCTTTGAGAAGTCGTCATTGTGTCGCTCCCTATGTTTCATGGATGATTTTAGCAACCGCGCCTCCGACCCAGACCGTGCGAAGGGCGTCGGAAGCGGCCTTTGCACCAACGATGTCTAACCGGATAGGTTATCTTTCTATCCACCTCCCTAACTTCCCCATATCTAACTCCACCCCTATGCCGGGCTCTGAAGGTAGGGTTATGACGCCATTTACAGGCTTGGGCATTGGGGTGGCGAAAATATCCATGAGAGGGTGGTTTACCTCCATGAACTCGAACATGAAAAAGCTGGGCGCAGCCGCCGCAAAGTGCATAGTAGCTACGATGTTTAAAGCCGAGCACATCCCTGTGTGGGGAGCGAGGTAAACGTTACTTGCATGCGCCAAGGCTGTAACTCGCATGCCCTCAGTAAAGCCACCCACTCGCCCCAAGTCGGGCTGAGCGTACGATATTGCTCCAGTAGCAAGCAGATCCCTAAACCCATAGGTTGTGAACTCGCCCTCTCCTGACGCCAAGGGTATGGGTTGCCCTGCCCTCACAGCCTCGTACCCCTTGAGATCATAGGGAGGGACTGGCTCCTCGAGCCACTCTATCTCGTACTTCTCAAGGCGCCGCCCTAACCTTACGGCGGTGCCGGCATCGTAAGCGCTATTGCAATCGACCATGAGCTTAACCGAGTCGCCCACAACCGATCTAATCGCCTTGACGGCTTCTTCGTCGCAGTCGATGTCTGCTCCTATCTTTATCTTCATGGCCTTATACCCAGACTCCATGAAGCGCTCCGCCTGGGAAGTCATCTCGGCCACATCCCCCATGAAGATCGAGGAGGCATAGGCGGGCAGCACTCTCCTACCGTAACCGTGCAAAGCCTTAAACGTGGGCATGCCGGTGGCCTTACCGATGATGTCCCAAATGGCCACATCTATCCCGCTCATGGCTTCCAATACGACTCCCTTGGTATGCCCCCTCGTGCGCATAGCTGAGAACATCTCCCACCAAATTGAGCCTGCGTCCATGGGATCCATCCCTATGATCCTGGGGGCCAACATGTCCTCTACTATGGAGGCTGTGGCCCTCGGTGCAGATCTTACGAGGCATTCACCTATGCCTACCAGGTCTTCGTCAGTGGTGACCCTCACGATCGTAGCTCTCACCTCTGTAAAGACCGTCGTAGCAATACGCACCGGCTTATCTATCACTGCTGTCACGGGCAGCGCTTCCACCTTAGTTATCCTCATCAAGGCCCCTCCTTCTTTTTGATTCTATTATATCAATAATATGACGCCCGTTTAGCTCATCTAATAGAACAAAGAGAAGACATGGCTACGAGGATGCTGGCCATACACAGATGGGCATACTTTAATTTTTATATGAGGCAACGAATCCGTTTCGCTTTGATTTTAAGTGAGGCAACTCGAGGGGTTGACAAGTTGGAAAATGTCATGTAGAGTTCACTCAAGCGGAAGGAACCTGAACAAAAGTACATAACGCAAATGGCGATGAAGCGAGATGCCCGAAGGGGCGACGCGTTTACAGAGAGGGTCGTTCACCGGCTGAGAGGCGACCTAAATGCGCTGAAGGGCTCAAAGCTCGCGGAGCTGGCGCCGAAAGGGCTCGTTCCTGGAGTAAGCGCTCGGTTTGGATCCCCGTTATAGGATCCAGAGAGGGGCGTGAAAGCGCCCAAGTTGGGTGGTACCACGGGCTGTTATGGCAGCTCGTCCCTGTGGGGACGGGCTGCCAATTTTTTAATGAAGAGGTGACTAAAGATGAAGGTTACCTGTGTAGTATGCGAGGCCGAGATCACACTACCATCAGGGGCTGTGGTGGGAGAACTTTTGGTTTGTCCGGATTGCGGCACGGAACTCGAGCTGATTTCACTGGATCCTCCCACCGTCGAAGAAGCTCCTCAGGTGGAGGAAGATTGGGGGGAGTGAAAATGCCACGGATACGCATTTTTTACACGCGCCTTCGCAAGGAGGAGAAGCTCCTCGCGGAGGCTGCCGAGAGGGAGGGCATTCCTTATTCCTTGGAAGATGCCAGAGAAATGCATTTCGGCGCCACGATAAGTTTGTCGGACGACGTCATATTGTGCCGTTGCATAAGCCACAGTCAAAATGTAGCCTTGGCGCACTTCTTTGAGGGGATGGGACACAGGGCCGTAAATCCGGCGTCTGTAATGGAAAGGTGCGGTGATAAACTGGCCACCAGCATGGCTTTGGAGAAGGCGGGAATACCGCAGCCAGCCTTTCGCTTCGCCCTCTCGCCCGAGGCAGCGTTATCAGCCGCGGAGGAACTGGGATATCCCGTAGTGTTTAAACCTCTGACTGGAAGCTGGGGAAGGCTTTTGGCGAAGGCGAACGACAAAGATGCCGCTGAAGCCATCATAGAGCACAAGTTCAATATGGGTCCATTACATCAAGTCTTCTACGTTCAAGAGTATATCGAAAAGCACGGCTACGACGTTAGGGCTTTTATAGTGGGCGGTGAACCCATAGCGGCTATCCGCCGGCTGAGCGACCATTGGATAACGAACACCGCTCGTGGTGCCAAGGCCGTGGCAGAACCGGTGGACGGCGAGCTGGGTCGTCTATTGCGCAGAGTTCATGCAGCCATCGGTGGCGATATTTTGGCGGTGGATGTCTTCCCGACCGATGACCGTGGGTGGCTGATCAACGAAGTAAACGACGGCGCTGAATTCAGGAACTCGATCGAGCCGACTGGCGTAGATATACCCGGCGAGATCATGCACTTTTGTTGGAAGCTTTGTTGCGGCCTTTCCGGCGAATTGGCGTTTGCGAGGGGGTAATCCTTGGTGGCTAAAAAGGTGCTCACATTGCCGTCTAAACACAGAAGATGCCCCGAGGGCAAACCGAAGGGGAGGATTGCCATTTTAGCTGCGGGCTAAACATAGCGATAACGACTCAGGTCTTCATCCATAAAAGCTATCTTTAGCCCGCAGGGTAGAACCCCTTGCGGGCTAAGTCATTTATAGAGGAGGTGTGGCCTTGCCACGTGTAGCGGTGTGGGGTGGGGCCGGCATGACAGGGGGAGAGCTGCTTCGTCTGCTGGCCCGCCACCCATCTTTAGAACTTGCGGTAACTGTGTCGCGGAGTCAGGCCGGAAAACCGATTTGGCATCAGCATCCCGTTCTGCGACCCGACTATCCGGATATGACCTTTTCCAGCCCTGAGGATGCGCTCAAGGAAGAGGTAGATCTAGCGTTTCTCGCCTTACCCCACGGTACGTCTTGTCCCATCATCGAGGAGTATCGCAAAGCGAACGTGCCGGTAGTTGATCTGTCGGCAGACGTGCGCCTCAGGGATGAAGGTATTTACAAGCGATGGTATGGCCGTGCTCACCCCAGACCCGAGCTTCTGAAAGAAGCGGTCTATGGCCTGCCGGAGCTGCACAGGGAAGAGCTCAAAGGTGCAACGCTTGCCAGCGGCGTCGGGTGCAACGCCACCTGTGCTATATTGGGGCTATTCCCCCTGGCCAGAGAGGGCCAGATAGAGCGCCTTCACTTGGAGGTGCGCGTAGGCTCTTCCGAGGGAGGGGCCAGCCCGACGCAGGGGAGTCATCACCCTTATCGCAGCAGGGCGATGCGCGTGATAGATCCGTTTCGCCACAGGCACCTCGCCGAGATACTTCAGGAGCTCAAACTCCCCGAGGAATCCGTGGCGATGACGACTACCGCGGTGGAGATGGTGAGGGGCGTTCAGATGATGGCGTATGTGACGCTTAAAGATAAGGTTTCCGAAGCCGAGCTGTGGAAGCTCTACAGGAAGGCGTTTCGCAACGAGCCGTTCCTGCATCTGTGCCCGGCGCAGCCTGCCCACCTGAGGTTCCCGGACCCGCGCTATGTGTTGGGGAGCAATAGGGCGCTCGTGGGGTTTGCCCTCCACGATGATGGCCGCACGCTCTTGGTTACGAGTGCCATAGACAATTTGATGAAGGGAGCCTCGGGCACGGCGCTCCAGGCTGCCAACGTCATGCTGGGTCTCCCAGAAGAAGCTGGGCTTGAGATGATGCCGGTCTTTCCGGCATGAGCGCTGAAGGGGTGATGCGATAGTGATCGGAGTCGTAAAGATCGGAGGAGCCATCGGGAACGCTCTGGAACCCTTGATGGAGGAACTCGCAAGTCGGACTACGACAGAGCATTGGGTCCTCGTCCACGGAGCGAGCGGCGTAACCGACGAGCTGTGTCGCGTCTGCAATGTGGAGCCCAGATACGTCACCAGCCCAAGTGGATATAGAAGCCGCTATGTTGGAGAGGCGGAGCGCGCTATCTTCGAAGCCGCTTCCTATTCCTTTTCTGCTCACTGCGCCACGCTGCTCGCCATGAAGGGCACTCCTGCCGTGCCGCTGCGCCCAGACGTGGCCGGCACAGCTTTTGCCAAGCGAAAGGAAAGCTTGCGCGTCGTTTCCGAAGGGCGGCAGATGATCCTGCGCGGGAATTACAGCGGCACCGTCACGCGTGTAGATCCCAAGCTTGTATTGAAGCTTTTGGGAAAGGGTTGCATCCCAATCTTGCCCCCTTTGGCGATGGACGAAGCAGGAGGGCTTTCCTTGGATGTGGATGGTGACCGCCTCGGCGCGGCCGTGGCCGGTGCCCTCGGTTCTCAGGTGCTGGTCATCTTGAGCAATGTGCCGGGATTGTTGCGCGACCCTTCAGACCCCAACTCTCTCATTACCGAGGCGACGTTGTGCGATTGGAATGATCTCGAAGTTTGTGCTGAGGGCAACATGAAGCGAAAACTTTTAGCCTGCAAGGAAGCCCTCGACGCTGGGGTCCCCCACGTGATACTTGCAGACAGCAGACTTTCAAGGCCGCTCTCTGCGGCCCTATCGGGAGGAGGCACGCATATATGGCGTACGCGACCGTCTATGACGCAAACGGGTTGATGGTAAATGGGGGAGATGGGGCTGAGCTTTTAGGCGAAGATGACAAGCGGTATATCGACTTCTCTTGCGGCCATGGGGCAGCCATCTTCGGACATGCCCATCCCAGGCTCGTGGAGGCCCTCCAAGAAGCGTCCAGGAGGCCGTGGACGATAGGGTCAAGGCTCAGGGAACCCCATAGAGAAGCGCTCTTAGATAAGCTCGGCAGCTTGTTGGAGGGCGGCAAGGCCTTTTTGTGCAACAGCGGCGCCGAGGCTACAGAGGCTGCCCTCAAACTCGTAACCGTCGTTAGGCCTGATCGCAATAGGATTTTGGCCCTTCGCAGGAGTTTTCACGGCAGAACGCTCGGGGCGCTATCGCTTACCTTCAACCCTCGCTATCGTAATCCCTGGCAGCGCCTGCTCGTGCCCGTGGAACACGTATCCATGGAGGAGGCGGCCGGGGCTATAGACGAAAATACTGCAGCTGTCTTCGTAGAGCCCGTGCAGGGCGAGGGCGGCGTCCACGTGATGCCGAAAGATGTGGGTTCGGCCATAACGAGCGCCTGCAGGGAATACGGTGCAATCCTGGTGGCTGATGAGATCCAGACGGGCTGGGGCAGGTGCGGGAAGATCCTCGCGAGCCCGCTTGTGGGGCTTGAGCCCGATATCGTGTGCCTCGCCAAGGGCATGGCAGGCGGCCTTCCTATAGGCGCAACCATATGGAAAGGGTCTTTAGGGGATTTCCCCACGATGGGACACGGCAGCACGTACGGGGGCAACCCCTTGGTCTCCTCTGTGGCTCTCGCATCTTGGGAGATCCTTCACGAAGACGGCTTTTTGGAGGGAGTCATGGAGCGCGCCGAGAGATTTCGTGCGTTGCTTTTGCGGATAAAGTCGCCTCGCGTCAAGGAAGTGCGCGGCATAGGGCTCATGTATGGGGTTGAGCTTTCTTCGATCAAGGCCACGCCGGTTCTGCAGGCTTTGCAGGACAAGGGGGTCGTCGCCCTTCCGGCCGGACCGGCTGTCGTGCGTTTCCTGCCTCCGTTGGTGGCTCAGGATCGTCACTTCGACCGCGTCGCTTCTGCTTTTGTCGAAGCTTTGGAGAAATGTTGCGATGAGTGAGTCTGTACGCTGCAGCTCTGGAATCGAAGCGCTCGCCGACATCGAAACCATCCTTTTGGCGCGTCTGGTTTCCACGCGCAGCGAAAGTGGAAACGAAGGACCTGCTTGCCGGCTTTTGGCGTCGATGCTGCCGGACCTGGGGTGGGAGCGCGTGGAGATTGACGACGCCGGAAGCGTCGTGGCCAGGAGGGGGAGCGGAGATAAAGAGCTTCTCCTCCTGGGGCACATAGATACGGTGCCAGGTGGGCCGGAGGTGCGCCTCGATGGAGATGTCCTTTGGGGCAGAGGCAGTGTCGATGCGAAGGGCCCGCTTTGCACATTCGCTGTGGCCGGAGGGAGCGTCGACGTCCCTCGAGAGTGGAGGATAACGCTCGTGGCGGCGGTAGGCGAAGAGGCGAACTCTATCGGAACGCGCACGCGCCTTCCTCTGCACAGGCCAGATGCGTGCATAATCGGAGAGCCATCGGGGACCGACGGCGTAACCATAGCGTATCGTGGCAGCCTGTGGCTCAAGCTCTATGCCGAAGACGGGGGTGCCCATCTGAGCGGCGACGGAGGGCCGCTCACGGCCACGCTTAGAGCCGCCGCCAAGATATTGGATGAAGTAGAGGCCTTGGACAACCCTCAAAAGTCAATCATAGAGCGGCATAGCGGTGCCGTCGCCGCCATGAGTGGGCGCGACGAGGGAGAAAGGGAGGCCTCGATCCTTTTGAACCTGCGCATCCCTCTGGGTGTTCGACCTGAGGATATGGTCGAACTCGCCTCGCAAGCGGCTCGCGCCCGTGGCGTGACGCTTGAGGTAGTAGAGGCCACGCCGCCGCACGCTGAATCTAAAGACAACATCGTCGTGCGGGCCTTGCGGACGGCCATCCGGATGAAGGGATGCAAGCCGCGCCTCTTGGCCAAGGGCGGCACGGCCGACTTCAACCTGGCCGCTCAATGGGGGTGTCCCATGGCCGCCTACGGCCCCGGCGACAGTCATTTGGATCACACCAGCGAGGAGCGCATTTCTTTGAATGATTACCTGAAAGCTATAGAGATATTGCAAGAGGCGCTGTGCCTCATAATGACACAATGACACATGGCGACGGTAAACTTCGAGCAGTTTGAAGCCATTGAGATGCGGGTTGGGCGCATTTTGAGGGCCGAGCGCAACGAAAAGGCGCGCAATCCCGCTTATAAGCTGTGGATAGACTTTGGCGAGGAAATCGGCGTAAAACAGAGCAGCGCCCAGATCGTAGACCTCTACTCTCCAGAGGAGTTAGCTGGACGCCTCGTGGTGGCTGTGACGAATTTCCCTCCAAAAATGGTGGCAGGATGGGTGAGCGAAGTCCTGGTCTTGGGCGTCCCCGACGACGAAAGAAGGGTTTGCCTCCTCAGCGTGGATGGTTCACCCTCTTTAGGAGCGCGTGTATTTTAAAAGAGCAAGGAACTTCTAAAACCACCTTCAGGGTGGACAGGTGAGTCTTCTTTTAAGATTTCTATGTAAGCCACACATTTCAAGTAGACTTTCTAGCCCGAGTAAATTGGTGATATCATTTAATCATTTAAATGGCCTCCGGCTGCGGTGGTGGGAACCTCCTTTCTTAAGGAGTTTGGCTGGTTCTTACCACCATTATATTTTTACGTCTGTTGCCTTCGGTTTACGGTGCGTTTCATCGACTACTTTCGGCGTAAGTTGAACTGCGGATTACATCATAATAAATATTAAATAAAATTATGGAAAAAGGATACAAAGAAAGGAGCAACGAAAGTTGAGGGGCTTAAATAAGTATCTATTGGCAGCGGTCGTAGTATTTGCCCTCGTTGTCGAAGGCCCTCAAAGCTCTTTAGGGCAAGATACCCTCATAAAAGAGGGCGACACATTAAGCTTAGAACAGTGCATAAAAATAGCGCTTCAGATTCATCCCAATGTGATAAGTGCCCAAAAGAAAGTTGAGGCCCAGCAGGGTGTGGTCGGCCAGGTTTCATCTCAAAACTATCCTACCCTTTCAGCTTCGACCAATTACTCGAGGAGCTCTCCTGTTGGCGGAGGCACTCGCTCCGACTACTCAAGCGACGTGTCGGTCTCCCAGCTTATAACCGATTTTGGCAAAACGAAGACGCAGATCGGCATGGAGAAGGAAAACGTGACGGTGACTGAATTTGAGGCAAACGACAAGCAGAGAAACATAGCTTACGGCGTGTGTGAGGCTTACTACGGCGTGCTTGCCGCCAAAAGAAATGTCGCAGTAGCTGAAGACACCGTAAAGCAGTTCGAAGAGCACCTAAATCAGGCGCAAGGCTTTTACGAGGCGGGCACTGCACCCCGCTTTGACGTTACAAAAGCGCAGGTCGATTTGAGCAACGCTCAGCTTGAACTGATAAAGGCCCGGTCATCACTTGAGATAGCATGGAAAAGCTTAAATAACGCCATGGGCTTTATGGATGTACCTTCTTATGACATAGCCGATGACATGGACTTTAAGGTTTATGACATAACGAAGGACGAAGCCTTGCAAAAAGCCATGGCAAA
>CAYTKB010000052.1:0-12593 GCA_964438265.1 uncultured Acetomicrobium sp.
TGAGGATAACTCGATTGCCCCTTCTTCCACGCCGTTCAGTTCAAAATTCCTTCGCGCTTCCTCCAGCGTGGCGGGATCTACATCTCTCGCATAGACCTTGCGCGCTCCCAAGCGCCAGCACGCTATAGAGAGTATCCCGGAGCCGCTGCCCACATCTATCACAGTCATACCGGGGCGGCAATGGCGGCTCAACAGAGAGAGGGCTATCTGGGTGCTCTCGTGGTAACCGGTGCCGAAGGCACTGCCAGGGTAGATATATATAGGAATGTGGCCCGCCGGCTCGTTTCCCTTATGCCACGGAGCCATAACCACAAAGCGCTCTCCCACCAGAAGGGGAGGAAAAGCATCGCGCCACGCCACATGCCACTGACGGTTTTCCACCTTTCCCATATCGACTATAGCCATATCCGGCTCTTTAGATATGGCTTCATTGACGCGAGAAACCCAGCTTTCCAAATCCTTGTTCGCCCTGTAATAGGCCTTCAAGATCAAACCTTCGGGCAGTTCGCGGAGTTCGGCGCCTATGCTCCCTGTGGCGTCGGCTATCGAGTACAAGAGATCTTCTTGCGATTCGGGGGCCTTTATTGTGATATACCACCAAAAAGCCTCTCCGTTGTCCATGCTTCCACCCCTCCATAAAAGGAAAGGGGGCAAAGCCCCCTCACGAAGCAAACCAACCTTTCAGCTTGTCCAAAAGGCCTGTCGCCTTGACCGGAACGTGCATCTCTTGGGCAAGGGCCTCTATAAGCGCCCTCTGCCGCTCGGAGAGCTCTCGTGGAACATCTACCATGACGCGGACTATAAGGTCTCCGCGCCCGAGGCTACCAAGGCGAGGCATCCCTTTGCCCTTTAGGCGTATCGAAGTGCCCGATTGGGTCCCCGGCGCTATCTCGAGCGTCTCCTCGCCGTCGAGGGTCGAGACCTCGACGCTGCCGCCCAAGGCCGCTATGGGAAACGGGACGTAGATATCCGTATAGAGGTCGTCTCCTTTCCTCACCAGGCGAGGATGCTCCAAGACGTGGATGACGAGGTAAAGGTCGCCAGGCGGCCCGCCGTTCGTTCCGGCTTCGCCCTCGCCCTGGATGCGCAACCTCGTGCCCGTGTTAACGCCGGGCGGGACCTTTACCTCCACGCGATGGCGCGCTCGAGAGCGTCCCTGCCCTCCGCAGGACTTGCACGGATGAGATATAGCCTGGCCGCGCCCCCCGCACGTGGGACAGGTCGTGACGGAGACGAAATCGCCGAAGGCGGTTCGCCTGTGGCTCTCCACCTGGCCATGACCCTTGCACGTGGGGCAAACTCTGGGCTCCGAACCAGGTTCCGCGCCGGTGCCGCCGCAGCGCTTGCACGTCTCCCACCTCGGTATATAGACCTCTTTTACCGCTCCGCGGGCCGCTTCCTCAAGCGTGACGGACATCGGCATCTCGATGTCGTCTCCGCGCTGCGGAACCGGGCGCCCCCTCCTCGACGACCTTCGGGAATCGCCGAAGAAGCTATCGAAGAAATCCCCAAAGATGTCGCCGAAGTCGAAACCGCCGAAGTCGGCATAAGGCCCGCCGCCCCACTGAGGAGGTGTCTCGCCCACCGTGCCGAACTGATCATACTGGGCACGCTTCTGCGGGTCGCTCAAGACTTCATAGGCTTCGTTTATGAGCTTAAAACGCTCCTCCGCCTCCCGGTTCCCTGGGTTGGCGTCGGGATGATATTTGCGCACCAGCTTCCTGTAGGCCCTCTTTATCTCGTCCTGAGAGGCATTCTTAGGCACGCCCAATATTTCGTAATAATCCTTCGCTCCAGGTCCGGGCACGGAAGATCACCTCAACTTCTAAACTTTGCCTTGATCCCTGAACTCGGCGTCCACCGTCGGGCCCTCGTGAGGAGCACCCTCCGGCGCTTGGGCCGAGTCGGCGGCGCCGCCTCCAGCCTGCTGCGCCTGAGCCTGCGCATACAGCCTGGTCGAGAGCTCATGCAATCTGGACGTGAGCTTCTCGCAGGAGGACTTTATAGCCTGGACATCCTCTCCCTTGGCGACATTGCGAAGCGATTCGATCTCTTGTTCCACCTGAGCCTTTTCGCTCGCCGTAACTTTGTCGCCTAGATCCCTGAGGAGCTTCTCGGTATTATAGATCAACGAGTCGGCTTCGTTGCGCGCATCGGCCAGCTCCTTCCTGCGTCTGTCGGCCTCTTCGTTTGCCTCTGCCTCTTTCCGCATCCGTTCTATTTCGGCCTCGGATAGGCGGGATGAATGAATCGTCACGTGCTGGCTCCTGCCCGTGGCCTTGTCCTTGGCCGTTACGTTCAATATGCCGTTCACGTCGATATTGAAGGTGACTTCGATCTGAGGCACTCCCCTCGGTGCGGGCGGTATGCCGTCCAAGACGAAGCGCCCCAGCGTAACGTTGTCGGCAGCCATAGGACGCTCTCCCTGAAGAACGTGAATCTCGACCTGTGTCTGATTGTCGGCTGCAGTGGTAAATACTTGCGACTTAGAGACGGGGATGGCCGTGTTACGCTCTATGATCTTAGTGAACACGCCACCCAAGGTCTCGACGCCGAGCGAAAGCGGCGTCACGTCGACGAGCACGATGTCTTTGTGCTCGCCGGCCAGGATGGCCGCCTGTATGGCTGCGCCGACGGCTACGCACTCATCCGGGTTGACGCCCTTCGTCGGCTCTTTGCCCAGGAGCTCCCGGATTTTGCGCTGAACCATCGGCATGCGCGTAGCTCCGCCCACCAAGAGGATCTTATCTACCTCGTTAGGCGTAAGGCCTGCGTCGGACAAAGCCCTCTGCACTGGTCCAACCACTCGCTCGAGCAGATCGGCCGTCATCTCCTCGAACTTCGCCCGCGTCAAGGTCAATTCGAGGTGTTTGGGTCCTGTATTGGTAGCCGTGATGAAGGGCAGCGATATCGTGGTCTCGGGCATGGACGAAAGCTCGATCTTTGCTTTTTCTGCAGCCTCGCGCAGGCGCTGGAGTGCCATTCTGTCCTGGCTCAGGTCGACACCCTCGCGCTTTTTGAACTCGGCGATCATCCAATCTACAACGCGCTGATCCCAGTCGTCGCCTCCCAAATGGTTATCTCCGGAGGTCGCCAGGACCTCGAAGACCCCTTCGCCCACGTCCAGGATTGAGACGTCAAAGGTGCCTCCACCGAGGTCGAAGACGAGGATCTTGTGCTCTCCTTCCTTGTTGACGCCATAGGCCAAACACGCCGCCGTCGGCTCGTTGATGATGCGCACCACCTCTAACCCTGCTATCTCACCCGCGTCCTTCGTGGCCTGGCGCTGAGCGTCGGTGAAATAGGCAGGCGTGGTGATTACCGCCTTCGTCACGGGTTCGCCCAGGTATTCCTCGGCGTCGTGCTTCAATTTCTGGAGGATCATAGCCGAGATCTCCTGAGGGGTATAAGCCCTGCCATCTATCACCACTTTATAGTCGCTGCCCATCTTGCGCTTGATGGACATAATCGTTCGCTCAGGGTTGATGATAGCCTGGCGCTTGGCGAGCTGCCCGACCAGCCTTTCCCCCTCCTTCGTAAAGGCCACAACAGAGGGTGTAAGACGGCTGCCCTCGGCGTTCGGTATGACAGTGATGTTGTCTCCTTCTTTAACAGCTACGACGCTGTTTGTAGTTCCCAAGTCTATGCCTATTATCTTGCTCATATGGATCACCCTCCTACGGTTTGGCGAAATATCTCGCTACCTTGACCTTAGCGGTCCTCAAGACTTTACCGCCAAAGGTAAAACCTCTTTCTATCTCCTCCAGGATCTCGCCGTCGCGCTCTGCATCATCGGTCACAACGATGCCCACAGCTTCATGGAGGGCGGGGTCGAAACGCTGCCCGACCGTCGGTATCGGCTGCAGGCCCGCTTCGTTTAAGCTCTGGAGGAGTTGTTTATAGATCATGGAGATGCCCTTTGCCATGGGCGAGTCGTCCAATTCGCCCAGGTGCATCAGGGCGCGCTCCAGGTTGTCGAGAACAGGCAACAATTGTATCAGTATATCCTCAGCGCCTCGCTGGCGCTCCCTCTTGATCTCCCTTTCGGCTCGCTGGCGGTAGTTGTAGAAATCCGCCTTTATGCGACTCGCTTCGTCGAGCAAAGCCGCATAAGATGAACGCGCCTCTTCGACTTCTTCTTTCAACTTGTCTCGCTCCTGCATGGTCTCTTCGAGTTCTTTCTTTAACTCCTCCTTGGTAGGTGCCCTGCCCTTCTTCGCCTTGGATGACCCTTCCGGTGCCGAAGAAGGCTGAGCCTGCTCCTCCAAGGGTTTATCGAATCTATCCTCCAACACGTCTATCCCCTCCGCATTTACATGTTATCCTCCCTGAGATCCTTGGATATCGCCTCCAGCGTGGCGATGGAGCCTTCATAATCCATCCTCAGCGGCCCTATGAGGCCCAAGATCATCCTGCACCCCGCAGCGTCCACCACATCGAAGAGTAGAGAGTAGTCGCGCATCTCCTCGATGGCGTTTTCCTCTCCTATGATGACATGGAGCCCTTCCTTCAGGGAGTAGCTCTCCAACAGGCGCAGCAACGACTCCTCTTCCTCTAAGAGGGCGAGGATGGCGCTGATGCGGCCCACATCCTGGAAATCGGGGAGTTTCAGTATCTCGCTCGCCCCGCGCGTGAAGAAGTGATAATTTTGACGCAGAGCCATGGCATCCAGCTCGTCGATGGCGGCGAGGCAGGCGTTGAAGTAGTCCTCCAGTTCTCCCCTGATCTGTCGATACAAAGCGGCGCGCACCTCGCTCCACGGCCGAGTTGCTATCAACTCGTTGACCTTCCTCGCGGCGGCATCGAGCTTCTCCTGCGAAATATCGCCAGGCACTGCAATGACGCGATGGTGCACCAAGCCTCCCTCGAGGACGACTAAAACCATCACGTGTCCGCTGTCGAGTCGGACGAAATCCACCCGCCTCGGCTGCATGTTCCCCGAGGCGCCGATGGCCGCTACCGAGAAGCACCGCGTCGTCCTGCTCATCAGCGTAGAGACATAAGAGAGGAGCTCCTCCGTATTTCTGCGTCGCTTCTTGATCTCCTTTAGCCATCGTTCCAAACCCTGCGGCGGCGCAGGTTTTCTCTGCAGTATGGCATCCACGTAAAGCCGATAGGCCTTGGATGTCGGAACGCGACCGGCAGAAGTATGAGGCTGCCACAAATACCCCATCTCCTCCAAATCGGCCATCTCATTGCGTATGGTGGCCGGGCTCTTGCCCGTAAGGTAACGCTTAGAAATCGCCCTCGAGCCGACCGGTTCGCCCGTCGTTATGTATTCGTAAACGATCGCAAGGATAATCTCAAGTTGCCTCTCGGTGACCATATCTGCACCTCCAAAGGCTCTATTAGCACTCTCATAAGAGAAGTGCTAAGACACCCTTAAGTCAAAAATAGGTTACCAATATAGATGCTGATTGTCAAGACTGGTCAAACTTCTCTGGCACTCTCGGGCCTAAAAAGTGCGGCACGGCTTCCCGTTTATCCCTTCCGCGGTAAAATGATATAAAGGAATGGTGTAAGGAAAGACGCCACAGACACATCCTCGAAAGGAGAAACGGAGCAAATGGAGGCTATGACTACGGCCATAATCGTGCGGCACGGTGAGTGCCCGGGCAATAGGGAGGGGCTCTTTCGCGGCAGAAGGGATTTTCCGTTGAACGAAAACGGCGTAAAGCAGGCGCAGGCGCTCGCCACGGCGATATCGAAGCGCTGGGGCATCTCCGCCGTATATTCAAGCCCTTTGAGCAGGGCCATGGAGACGGCCCGCATTGTCGCCGAACGTTGCAGCGCCCCTTTCTATTCCGATGAAAGCTTCAACAATATAAACTTGGGCCCCTGGGAGGGGCGCCCGAAGGTCGAGGTGGAAAAGGAATTTCCAAAGGAGTGGCAGACGTGGCTCTTGAGCCCCGAAGACCTCCGCCTCCCCGGGGCCGAGAGCCTCGGCGACGTGCAAAAGAGGGCTTTCGAAGGGCTCGAGGCGCTGATCCGAAGGCATAGGGAAGAGCCCTTCGTCGTCGTGAGTCATAGAGCAGTCATAAAGCCGCTGATCGCGGCATGCCTGAAGATATCGCCGCCCTATTTCTGGAGGACCCATGTGGATACGGCCTCCTACAGCGTCCTGGTCCACAGCGGCGCGCGCGGCTACTGCCTCACTCAGCTCAACGAGACCGATCACCTGGAAAGCTTCATCCAGGAGTGGGTTTAGCGGGGGCGCCGAGAGCATGGCCATCTGCTATTTCGACTTCGCAGACTCCGAAGAACTGGCCCTGGCCGTCGAAAAGCTCGGCGCAGACCCACGATCTTTCCCTTACTTCGTGAATAAGGGAAAGACGTGGGCGTTCTTCCTGCCAGCTATCGAGTCCAGGGCCGCGAACGCCTTGAAGCAGGAGATGTTGTCGCTGGGAGGAGATGCCGCGGTGCATAAGCGCTGCATCGAATGCAAGGTGGAGACTTCAGACGTGATCCTCCTCGGCACGCCCAAACAGCTAAAGGGCCTCGTGCAGAAGCTTGCCGCCATGCCGTATTGGGGGCTCGAAGAGGTGCGCAAAGGCCTCTCCGCAGCCATAGAAGGACTTTCACGCAAAAAGTGGGAGCTCGGGCTTCCGAGGGGCAGAAGGCTCGAGCTCGGAAAGAGGACGCTCGTAATGGGCATCATAAATGTCACCCGCGACTCCTTCTACGCCGCAAGCCGCGTCGATTTAGGCGAGTGCGCGAATAAAGCCACCGCTATGGTAGAAGAAGGGGCTGCTATCATAGACGTGGGGGCGGAATCTACCCGCCCGGGCTCTTCTTTTCTGTCTTTAGACGAAGAGATGGGGAGACTCATACCGGCCATAAGGGCAATCAGGGATGCCTTGCCCGACGTGGTGATCTCGGCAGACACGTACAAAGCGCAAGTGGCCGAAGCCGCCGTGGAAGCCGGCGCAGATATGATAAACGACATATCGGGGCTGGGCTTCGATCCCGATATGCCATCGACTATAGCAAAACTGGGCGTTCCACTTATACTAATGCACATAAAGGGAACGCCCCAGGACATGCAGCGAGATCCCTATTATGAAAACGTAATAGCCGAAGTCGCCGCCTACTTCGAAGAGCGGCTCGCACTGGCCGAGCGTTGTGGGATAAAGAGGTCACAAGTCATCTTGGACCCAGGGATAGGCTTCGGCAAGCGCCTTACTGATAACGAGGTTATACTGAAGCATATAGAGGCCTTCCGCACCTTCGGATTGCCCATCCTGATCGGACATTCGAGGAAGAGCTTCGTAGGCCAAATCCTGAACCGGCCGGACCCCGAGGAGCGCTTATTAGGCACGATCGCAACAAGCAGCTTGTGCGCCTGGAAGGGTGTAGAGATCTTGAGGGTCCACGACGTGAAAGCAAACGCGGAAATCCTTAAGGTAATAGAAGCGATAAAGGGGGTGCCGTTATGAGCTTTGCAGCCATCGGACTTGGAAGCAACGTGGGAGACAGGCTCGGCGCGCTCAGACGCGCCTTGTCCCTCATGAAGAGAAAGGGCATAGAGATCATCAAAAAAAGCGACGTCTTTGAGACCCCCCCTGTCGGCCTGACCGACCAACCGAGATTCTTGAACGCCTGTGTATTGGTCAAGACATCCATGGGCCCGCAGCTCTTGTTGGCGCAGCTGAAGGAGATAGAAGTGGCCGTAGGGCGACAGGATAGGGGGCAGTGGGGGCCACGGGAGATCGACCTCGACATACTCTACATCGACGATCTTGCGATACGCGATGGAGAGTTAGAAATCCCGCACCCGAGGATGCACGAGAGGGCATTTGTGCTTTTGCCGCTATCCCAAATTGCCCCACACTGGAGGCACCCAATTTTAAGCAAAACCGTCGAAGAGTTATTAAAGGAGGTCTCACTAAGCGGCATAATCCGCATAACAACCTTTTAAATACCTCGAAATCAGCCTAAAGGAAGCGGAGGCGATAAAGATGGCACAGATTCAGCCTGGTAACATCCTTAAAGGGCCCTTTTGGACCGAAAGGGTAAGGGTGATTTCAGCCAAATCTATAGGCAGAAACCAAATGAGGATCGAAGCCGTAGGACTTGAAACTCAGTGCTTTTATAACCCACTACTCTCCGAAGAAGATGCAAGGCTCGTCGAAATCTTAGAAGAGAGGCCCTTCGCTTTCTCATCCGACGGAGAGTCGCTTTTCCTTTACCTCGAATCCCACCGCATAAGAAACGCCTTTCAGTTCGACCCACTCTACGCGGTAAACGTCTCTCAGATCGACCCTTTGCCTCACCAAATTGAGGCTGTGTATAACTATATGATGCAAAACCCCCGCATCAGATTTCTCTTGGCAGACGACCCTGGCGCTGGAAAAACTATAATGGCTGGCCTCCTTTTAAAAGAACTTAAATACCGCGGGCTCGTGGAAAGGACGCTCATCGTCGTCCCCGGGCACTTAAAAGACCAGTGGCTCAGGGAAATGAAAGAAAAGTTTCAAGAGCATTTTTCAATCGTAGACAGGAACGTAATGAATACAGAATGGGGCAAAAACGTTTTTGCCGACAAAAACCAGGTCATAATCTCCATGGACTTTGCCAAGCAGGAGGATGTGAGATTTGCTCTCAAAGACGTCAAATGGGATCTATGTATAGTAGATGAGGCGCACAAGATGTCTGCCTATAAATACGGCCAAAAGATCAGCAAAACACAGCGATATGCCTTTGGCGAGCTCATTTCGCGCATCACGACTTATCTAATTTTCCTTACAGCAACGCCCCATCGGGGAGACCCTGAAAACTTCCGCCTCCTGCTCGACCTTTTGGAGCCGGGCTTCTTTGCCAACGCTTCTATGCTTTCTGAATCCATCCAAAATAAAGATAACCCCCTATTTTTAAGGAGGTTGAAGGAAGATCTAAAAGATTTTGAAGGAGCCCCGATTTTTCCGCCAAGAACTGTGGAGACGATAAAATATCCTTTGTCGGACGATGAAAAGAAGCTCTATAACGCCGTAACAGAATATGTTGAAAAGCACTTCAACAAAGCGTTAGAAAAAGAGAAACGCAACGTGACATTTGCCCTTACCATCCTCCAGCGGCGCCTCGCCTCAAGCTTGCGCGCCATAAGAAAATCTTTGGAAAGAAGGTACAAGCGCCTCATAGAACTGTACGAGAAGGGGTCTCTCATCCAGGAGGCCGGATACACCGCCGATGCATCGATCGACGAAGACTATATCGAGGATTTGGAAGAGAAAGAGCGATGGGAAAAAGAAGAAGAACTGCTCGAAAAACTGACATCTGCCGAAACGCTCGAAGAGCTCAAAGATGAAATAGAAAAGCTTGAAAGCCTTGTGGATATGGCAAAAGAGGTCGAAAAAAAGGGAGTCGAAACGAAACTCAACGAACTGAAGAAACTGATGGAATCGGAAAAACTCCAAGAGACAGAGACGAAGTTATTGATATTCACGGAATCCAAAGACACTTTGGAATACCTGGTCGAAAAACTCAGAAGTTGGGGTTATTCCGTAGCGTATATTCACGGCGGAATGAATTTAGACGCAAGGATAAAAGCCGAAACGGATTTTAAAAACCAAGCGCAGATTATGGTATCGACAGAGGCCGGCGGGGAGGGCATAAACCTCCAGTTTTGCTGGCTTATGGTCAACTACGACATCCCGTGGAACCCAAACCGTTTGGAGCAGAGGATGGGCAGGGTTCACCGATACGGCCAACGAAATGAAGTCCACATCTATAACTTGGTAGCGATAGATACAAGAGAAGGGCGAATCCTAAGTAGGCTATTTGATAAGCTCTCGAACATCCGAAGCCACCTTGGCTCTGACAGGGTCTTTGACGTTATCGGCGAAGTGTTGGCAGGAAAAAGCTTGAAAGACCTGATTATAGAGGCCATCGCCAACCGCAGGACGATAGACGATATCCTACAAGATTTTGAAAGGATCCCAGACGAGGAGGCCATAAGTAAGGTGAGAGAAGCAAGCCTTGAAGCCCTCGCCGTGAGGCACATCGATTTAACCCGAATCCTCGGCGAGCAGCGAAGGGCCATGGAAAATAGGCTCGTTCCGGAGTATGTAGAAGAGTTCTTTAAAAGAGCCGCCAAAGCGCTCAATATCAAGATGGAAAAAAGGAAAGACGACCTCTGGCGCATCGCTTCTGTGCCTTTTGAGGTCCGCAACCAACCTCATGAATTTAAGACTAAATTTGGGGAAGTAGGAATAGAATACGCAAAAGTGTCTTTCGATAAGGACACTGCGGCTAACGCTAAGGCAGAATTCGTGGCGATGGGGCATCCGCTTTTAGAGGCAGTCGTAAATACCATCCTGAGCGGTTACGACCAAAGCGCAGCGGACGGAGCCACATTTATAGACCCCGAAGGCAAAAAGGATGGGGTCGTCTGGTTTTTAGAGGCAGAGATAAAAGACGGGAAAAATGAGGTCGCAGGCAAAAGGCTGTTTGCGGTTTATCAGGACTTGGGGTCTGAAGGCTACAAAGCAGAAGAAAGCGACGAAAAAGATACACAGAATCCGCCTTTTCAACCTCTATCTTTCGTAAGCTCCGCTATTCTGTGGGACCTTAAACCTTTATCTACCGACGCTGCTGATGCCGCACCCCAAAAAGAAGAGCCTAAACAAGAAATCTCACTGGATAAAGACGTCGTAGTATTCTATGTTATAAGCGAAGGTCTCGAGAGCTACAAGAAAGAACTTTTAGAGAGGCGCATACGGGACGCCAAAATAAAAGAAAAATACGGAATCCGATCTCTCGATTCAATGATAGCTGAATCCGACGGGAAGCTCGCCTCTTATTATGAAAGGCAGATGAAAGGCGAAAACATACCTGAAGTGACGATACAAAACGAACAAAAGAAAAAGGAGGATTTAGAAAACAAGAGGCAGCGCCTACAAAAAGAGATCGAGGCCGAGACGCACCTTTACCCCACGGAGCCAAAAATTCTCGGAGCGGTGAGGGTCATTCCCGGGCAATTGCCTCCTATAGCAGCAGGCGATGAAGAGATTGAACAAATTGGGATGAGGACCGCAATGGAACACGAAAGGAAGTGCGGCAGAACTCCGGAAGACGTATCTCTTCAAAATTTGGGTTACGACATCCGCTCTTATGACGAAAAGGGAAACTACCGCTACATAGAAGTTAAAGCACGGGCAAAAGAAGGCGCGGTCGCCATTACGCCAAACGAATGGCTCATGGCACAGAGGTTAAAAGAGGAATACTGGCTTTACGTCGTCGCTAACGCCGCGACAAATCCAAAACTCTATTTTGTCCCAAACCCTGCCGCAGAACTCGAGCCCGACGAAGAGGTTGATATTGTAAGATATATCGTAAAGGACTGGAAAGACAAAGCCCTGCCTGCGCCATCTATATGCTAAACAGCGAGGTAGCAAAATGAGCCAAGACGAGATTATGGAACTGATCGAAAAAGGCGAATCTGACACGATAGAATTTAAAGAGGCCTTTGGCAAAGAAGCGATAGAAGCTGCCGACGCTTTTGCCAATACGAAGGGCGGGGTTATCCTTATCGGCATTTCCGACAAAGGCAAAATAAATGGCGTCCAAATTGCAAAAGAAACGCTCAAAGTCTGGACAAACGAGATTTCCCAAAACACCGAACCCCGAATTATTCCAGAAATCGAACGAAGCGAAATAGACGGCAAAAACATCGTCGTGATTAAGATTAAAGAATTTCCGATTAAGCCTGTCTCTATAAATGGCAGATGTTATAAAAGGGTCGGAAACAGCAATCGCATGATGACGCCGCAGGAGATAGCCGAGGTTCATCTATATTCGATGGGGACAAGCTGGGACGCCTTCCCCGCGACAGATAAAACCGTCGAAGACATCGACCTGAAAAAGGTTGAAAGGTATATAAGGGAGGCCAATGCCACCGGAAGGAGAAAAATAGACGAAACCCCTCAAGAGGTCCTCGAAAAATTAGAACTGGTTAAAGATAGAAAGGCCACATGGTCCGCTGTTCTGTTATTCGGTAAAGAGCCGCAAAAACCACTGTTACAAGCCGCTGCGCACTGTGGCAGATTCAGGATGGATAAAACTCAGATAATCGATGACCTTATGATTGAGACCGATTTGATTAGCCAAGTTGACGAAGTAATGAAGTTTATCACCAGGAACATCAGCGTGAGATACGAGTTCGAGGGAAAGCCCAAGAGAAAGGAAGTATGGGACTATCCACTGGAAGCTTTGAGAGAAGCCGTCATAAACGCAATAGTGCATAGAGATTACGCGGCCCCTTCAAATGTTCAAGTTGAGATCTATGACGACAGGATAGAGGTTTGGAATCCAGGAAGATTGCTGCCCGGCATAACAATCGAAGATTTGTATAAAAAAGAGCACAAGTCTGTGATAAGAAACAGGCAGATTGCTCAAGTATTCTATGATATCGGGTATATCGAAAAATATGGAAGTGGCACTATAAAAATAATAGAGCTATGCAAACAACATGGAATTCCACTGCCTGATTTTAAAGAAGTTACTGGCGGTTTCTCCGTTATTTTTAGAAAAAGCCTTTATACTGAGGAATATCTCCGCGACCTCGGGCTGAATGAAAGGCAAATCAAGGCTGTCAT
>CAYTKB010000053.1:0-12432 GCA_964438265.1 uncultured Acetomicrobium sp.
AACGTCGATCAAGGCCAAATCTACGACTTCTCCGTCCAAGAGTATGTCGAGGCGCTTTGTGGCTGAGGTAACCTCATCGACAGAGACTGCACCGGTGGCTATAAAGCCAGCAGCCAAACCCGCTATTGTGCTCTCCACCATGAAAGGAAAGACATTGTTCGTGCCAGTGGAAATAGGCATAAAAGGAATGGCGGTGCTCCCCTTGGCCACGGCACGGTTAGTGCCATCGCCCCCTAACACCACGATGCACTTTGCGCAACCTTCCTCCAAGAGCTTGGCAGCGCGAGTTGAATCGTTCTGGTTTCCTTCGCATGGCATATCCAACGGTTCGACGTTCATGTGCAAGCGTACGCTGTCCAAGGCCCTTGGAACTATGTTATAGTAGTCAGGCATATATAAGACCTCTTCTACTCCCGCAGCTTCGAGGCCAAGGAGAGCTCTCCGCACAATGTTAACCTTTTCTTGATTGTCGAACACAGAACCATAAGCCACGAGCCTGCGTATGTCCTTGCCCGAGGCCGGATTGGCAATTATTCCCACTTTAGACACGTCGCCATCGAGCTCCCTTTTAGGAAAAGATTTCGTCGCCGCTCTTGCCGCCAAGACCTGGATGGCTGTCGAAACGCACCACACCTACGGCGGCTTTCCCGCGCGTCGCCTTGGCTATACGGGCGGCTCCATCGTGGCCGAAACCGCCACACAGCTCGATTGCCACGATGCCCTCTTCTATCAGCCTTTTGGCCGCCACCTCTGCCTCGCTGTAGTTGCGGACCCCAACCACTATCAACTCCACCGAAGGCGTCGTCACAACGGCACGGTGGACGGTAGGGTCTGCTCCATCTGCCAGGAATATAAAGGCTGCTTTTAATGCCATGTCACATCTCCTCATTTCGTTTGCGTGAAGTGTTTTTAATTATACAACCGAGCTCGAAATGTACATGTTCTGTTATCAAGATGTCCTCTTGCACTTGCTTTAACCCTTTGTTACGTGGAACGAGTTATTCGCAAGGGCTTGTGAAACTTGATAGTAGTTTACCTATCTCTAAAGTATTCATGCTAATGTTCTACTGAGCCACCATCAACGTTTATGGCCTGTCCCGTGACGTGATCCGAATAGATGAAAAACAGTGCGAGCTTTCCCATGTCTTCCGGCGTCTGCTCTACCCCTTGAGGTATCATACTCCCCACACTCCGCTTGAAGGATTCCTCCCAGCTTTCGCCTGGTTTTCTCCATGCTTCGGCCAAGAGGTCCCACATCTGGGTGCGCACTATGCCTGGGCAAATGGCGTTTACGGTGATGCCTGTTTGCGCAAGCTCTTTGGCCAGCGTGTTCGTAAAGCCGACGACGGCATGCTTAGATGCGCAATAGTGGGGCAACGTGGGAGTCCCTCTCTTGCCGGCGATAGAGGCCACGTTTATAATCCTGCCCCAGCCCTTCTTTTTCATGTAAGGAATAACAGCCTTAGAACAGAGAAAAGTTCCCTTAGCGTTTACGTCCATCACGAGATCCCAGGCCTCTTCCTCGAGCTCTTCAGTGGTAGATATAGTGATAGCGCCGGCGTCGTTCACCAATATATCGATAGACCCCAATTCTTCTACTGTGCGCTTTACCATGGCTTGCACCTGGTCGCCCTTGCTCACGTCGGCGTTTATGGCTATGGCTCTGCGCCCCAAGGCCTTTATCTCCTCGGCCACCACAAGTGCCGCGGAATATCCCCCTATTTCCTTAGTGCCATATTGATTCTTAGGGCTGTCCAGGACTTCCGCGTCGGCTATAGCCACGTCAGCTCCTTCTTTTGCCAACATCAGGGCGATACCCCTGCCTATACCCCTGCCTCCGCCTGTTACAAGCGCCACTTTGCCGTCAAGTTTCATAGATAACCCCTCCCTGCGATATTGCCTATGGATTATGGATACGTAGCCTCAGGTAGGGACGCTTCTAGGCCTTTGACCACCACGGCCACCTGGAGCGCGTCATTAAATAGCCCCTCCTTGGCCATCTTTTTCTCTTCCTATTTCTTTGGCAAAAAGGGGGCGGGAAGCGCCGCCCCCCTGATTTCTTACTCTTGAAGAAGCGCCTTGACGGCGGAAGCGATCTTCTCTTTGCTCGGTACGAAATCCTTTTCCAAGGGCGGACTGAACGGAACAGGCGTAAACGGTGCAGCAACTCGTTTTATGGGGGCGTCTAAGTAGTCGAACGCCTCTTCCGCTATCATGGCCGCTATCTCTGCTCCAGGACCGGCGAACTTCACCGCTTCGTGCACGATGACTGCCCTGTGCGTCTTCTTTATGGAGTTTATGATCGTCTCGCTGTCGATGGGCTGCAGCGTGCGCGGATCCACAACCTCCGCGCTGATGCCGTCCTTTTCCAGGTCGGCAGCGGCCTCTAATGCCCTGTGCACCATAGCCATGGTGGCTATTATCGTGACGTCTTTGCCTTCTTTCTTCACATCTGCCTTACCCAGGGGGATCGTATAAGATTCTTCCGGCACATCTCCTTCAACTCCGTATAGGAATTTGTGCTCTATGAATACCACCGGATTGTCATCCCTGATAGAGCTGATCAGAAGTCCTTTGGCGTCGTAGGGCATCGAAGGGGCCACCACCTTGAGGCCGGGAACGTGCATGAGCCAAGCCTCTAAGCACTGAGAGTGTTGAGCTGCCGCTGACCCCCCGGCACCGCAGGGCATCCTGAGGACCATGGGAACTTTCGCCTTGCCGCCGAACATGTACCTCATTTTGGCGGCCTGGTTAAAGATCTGGTCCATGGTAACGCCGATGAAGTCGATGAACATGAGTTCTGCTACTGGGCGCAGGCCGGTGGCTGCTGCACCTACAGAGGACCCTACGATGGCGCTTTCGGTAATGGGCGTATCGCGGACGCGATCGGGGCCGAATTCCTCTATTAAGCCTGCGGTGACGCCGAAGCAACCGCCGAATACACCCACATCCTCACCGGTTACGTAAACTTTGGGATCGCGCCGCATCTCCTGACGGAGAGCCTCATTTATCGCCTTGAGCATCGTGAGTTTGCGCATCTATCTCACCACCTTATACGGCGTAGACGTCTTCCGTGATTTCTTCCGAAGAAGGCCATGGGCTCTCCTCGGCGAACTTCACAGCCTCGTCTATGAGCTTGCCTATCTCGGCTTTTATGGTTTGTGCCTGATCCGGGGCGAGGATTCCCATCTTTGCAAGTTCATTCTCGAAGCGAGGGATCGGGTCCTTTTTCTTCCATTCCTCGACCTCTTCTTTGGGTCGGTAGACGGTGGGATCGCCCTCGAAGTGACCGCGATAGCGGTAGGTCTTGCACTCCAAGAGCGTCGGTCCTTCGCCGGAGCGTGCGCGTTTTATCGCCTCGCCCGCGGCTTCATATACGGCCAAGACGTCGTTTCCGTCCACTACTACGCCTGGGACGTTGTAGGCCGCGGCCCTGGCTGCCACGTCCGGCACGTTCATCGACTTTTTTTGGGACATTGATATGCCGTACATGTTGTTTTCGTTCACGAAGATGACGGGAAGCTTCCATATAGAGGCCAGGTTCAAGGCTTCGTGAAACGTCCCCTGGTTTGAGGCGCCGTCGCCGAAGAAGCACACCGCCACTTGATCCGTGCCATTGTACTTGGCCGTGAGGCCGGCCCCGGTGGCGATTGGGAACCCCCCTCCCACGATGCCGTTGGCTCCTAAGATCCCAAGCTCTACGTCAGCTATGTGCATGGAGCCGCCCTTGCCCTTGCAGTATCCCGTCTTCCTGCCGAAAAGTTCAGCCATCATGAGTTTTAAGTCGCCACCCTTGGAGATGAGATGGCCGTGCCCCCTGTGTGTGCTCGTGATGTAGTCATCCTTGCGCAGGTTCGCGCAGACGCCGGTTGCTGTCGCCTCTTCGCCCACGTAGAGGTGCACGAAGCCGTAAATCTTGCCGGCGGCGAAATATTCGGCCACGCACTCCTCGAAGAGGCGAATAGTAACCATGTTCCTGTACATCCACAACAGCTTTTCTTTTTCGATGGCCATTTAAATGCCTCCTTTCGCTTCGTTTTTTGGAGGTTACTTCACGCGATTTGTGCCTCGCATCACCTCCTCGGCTGCTCGCTTTATGTCTTTGACTATGTCAGGGGGAATAAATGACACGATGCCCAACTCCTCAGCAATTTCAAAATTATTCTAACGCGACCTTGACAGACCGTCAAGGATCGCGATATCATTTTCACAATTTACAATAAAAAACCTTACAATAAAATTGGAGGGATGAAAGATGCGCCTCAAGCGGTGCGGATTAGTAGTGGCGTTTGTGATGTTGGTGCTTTTTCTCTTAACTCCTGTTGTCATAGCCGAGGAAAAAACTGCCCCGGCGATGGAGCCGTGGTGGCCTTCGCGATACGGTCCTGACGACACCTTGGGGACGCTCAACGAAATAACCCCCCAAAAGATCGCAGAAGCTGCCGTGCTGGTCAAGAAGGGAAAGGTTATAGAACTGGGCACGGAGTACAGCGCCGAATCCCCAGGTTTCCCCCCGCGCTTCTGGCAAACTCAAGCGCTAGCCCATAAGGTCATCAAGCCTTTGGGAAAGAACAAGTTTGTGTGGCTTGAGGAGCAGTTTGAAGGATGCCCCGGCGTAGGGACTCAGATCGACGTGCCGAGTCATGTGGGCGTGGAATATGCCCCAGGCGATATACGCTTTTATAACGGCGCAAAGCTTGAGGATGTGCTCGATACCAATAAGGCCTTGGTAAAAAAATACGGCATAGAGTCCATGCCGCCCGTGATAACGAGAGGAGTCCTCGTAGACATGGAATCCTATAAGGGCAGGAGGCTTGAGGCTGGAGAAGTGATCACTGTATCCGACATAGAAGGTTTTTTAAAACAACACAAATTGGAGCTTAGGCCGGGAGACGCGCTCCTCATAAACACAGGATGGATGTACTGGTATAAAGAAGACCCGAAAAAGTTTATATCTGGCGAACCTGGGATCGGTAAAGAAGTCGTGCCTTGGATGTACGAGAAGCGCATAGCCTTTATAGGCATAGATCAATGGTCCACCGAGGTCGTTCCGATGGAAGATCCCGACGAAGCCTGGCCAGTCCACTGTGAAACCATAGCCAAGCGCGGTTTTACCTGGGGGCAGGACCTCGTTTTGGATGGGCTTGCTAAGGATTGCGCTGAAGACGGCGTATATGAATTTATGTTCGTCTTCACGTTCCCCAAGATCACTGGCACGACGCAAGGGATAGGCAATCCAGTGGCGATCAAGTAATCGATCCGAAGCGCGTTAACGTGCAGCAAAGAGTGGGTAGTGGGTTGGTAGCGCAAAGACCGCCTACTACCCACTGACTTTGGAGAGATGTTAAAATATGAGAAATTACAAGTTGAGGGAGGAATCGACGTGTCTAAGGTAACGATTCAGCAATTGCAGAAGATGAAGGCCGAGAGAGAAAAGATCTCAATGATTACCGCATACGATTATCCCACTGCGCGATTCGTGGACAAGGCTGGGATCGAGATCATCCTGGTGGGTGATTCGCTCGCCATGACTGTGATGGGGCTCGACTCCACCGTCCCTGTCACTATGGAGGAAATGATCCACCACACAAAAGCAGTCATGCGCGGCGTAGAGAACGCCATGGTCATAGGAGATCTGCCCTTCGGTTCGTATAACCAGTCGAAGGAACAGGCCATTGCAAATGCGACCCGCCTTATGAAAGAAGGGGGTTGTGATGCAGTAAAGCTCGAAGGTGGCGTGGAAATGGCTGAAATTACCAAGGCCATCGTCGATGCCGGCATACCTGTAATGGGGCATATTGGCCTAACGCCTCAAACTATCTCGAAGCTCGGGGGTTTCAAAGTGCAGGGCAAAGGGGCACAGGAGGCCGAAAAACTCTTGAAAAGCGCCTTGACTCTCCAGGAAGCCGGGATATTTTCCATAGTGCTCGAGTGTGTGCCCGAGGAGGTAGGGCGGCTCGTCACAGAAAAGCTTTCGATCCCCACGATAGGGATAGGAGGTGGTAGGTATTGCGACGGCCAAGTCCTCGTCTTCCACGACACGCTTGGGCTCTTCGAAAAGTTCCTGCCCAAATTCGTGAAGCGCTATCGCAACTTGGGGGAGGAGATTGTAAAAGCTCTGGATGAGTACAAGCAGGAGGTCAAGGAGGGAAAGTTTCCTGGGCCTGAGCATGTCTTCGGCGGCGTAACTGAAGAGGAATTAAAGCGTCTGTATTAGGGAGGTTTTGTAATTCATTATAGAGAAAGGGAGTGGCCACATTGAAGGTAGCGGTTGTAGGAGCTGGAGCTATGGGAAGCCTTTTCGGTGGGAGCCTTGCTGCTTCTGGCCATGAGGTCTGGCTAATTGACGTTTGGAAAGAACATGTGGAAGCGATAAACAAAAATGGCCTTACGATAGAAGAGGTCGGTGGCCGAGAACGCCTCATCAAGGATATCAAGGCGACAACGGATCCTCGCGAGGTCGGTACTGTAGACCTCGTTTTGGTTTTCGTGAAGTCCGCCCTTACGGAGGAAGCGGCGCGCGGCGCTCTGCCGCTCTTCGGGGGAAGTACTACGGCCATAACGCTTCAAAATGGCCTGGGCAATGTGGAAAAGATCGCCTCTGTCGTGGGCGAAGAAAGGGTAACGGCCGGCGTTACATCTCACGGCTCTACCATGCTCGGCCCTGGTAAAATCAGACATGCTGGCGTCGGCGAGACGCTCGTAGGAGAGCTTAACGGGCGCATTACCGAGAGGATAAGACGCATAGCCGATGCATTAAACTCCGCAGGTATAGAGACAAAGGTGACCGACAACATACAAGGCGCTATATGGGGGAAGCTCATCGTGAATGTAGGAATAAATCCTCTGACTGCACTCACCGGCCTCTTAAACGGTCAACTTTTGGACTTTAAAGAGACCCAAGAACTCCTGGAGATGGTGGTAGAAGAGGCTGCGGAGGTAGCCAAGAAGAAAGGCATTCGCCTGACCTACGATGACCCTGTGTCTCATGTGAAGGAAGTCTGTCGCCTGACAGCTGCGAATAAATCATCGATGCTCCAGGATGTAATGAATAAGCGCCGCACGGAGATAGACGTCATAAATGGTGCCATAGTGAAGGAAGGCGGGAAAATAGGCGTCTCCACACCTGCCAATAAGGTCGTTACAAACCTGATATCTGTGATCCAGCAGAACTATAAGTCTAAATAGAGCGTGTTAGAGAAGGAGGTAGATTATGTTGGCGCAGGTGAAGGAAGACCCGCGTTACGGTCAGGCCAGAAAGGAGGCGCTTTACACTATAGCCCTGGCTGCGGCGAACTTCATTTGGTGGTATGCCTTTGCCTACGGGTTGGGTTCTCGTCCAGTGGAGGAGTATACCTATGTGTGGGGTTTGCCTTCCTGGTTTTTCTGGAGCTGTGTGGTGGGCTTTCTGGTCTTTTCCTTTGCGGCGTGGATAATGGTAGCCACGTGCTTCAAGGATCTCCCTCTGGATAGCCATCCAGAGGGAGCGCCCTCTCAAGGGGCGTCAAGAGAGGGGGTTTAGACTGTGGCGCGTTTCGAGCTGTTGTTACCCGTGATCTTATATCTGGTGGTTGTCTATGGCCTTGCCGTTTACAGCAATAGGGTTATAGCTAAGTTGAAAGGTGGGTTTGTAGAAGAATATTTCCTGGGCAGCAGGGCCATGGGAGGATTTGTCTTGGCGATGACCTTGGTTGCTACTTACACCAGCGCCAGCAGCTTTGTCGGAGGTCCTGGGGTGGCGTATAACGTCGGCCTGGGATGGGTACTTTTAGCCATGGTTCAAGTCCCTGTGGCTTATTTCACGCTGGGTGTGTTGGGGAAGAAATTCGCCATAGTGGCCAGAAAGATCAAAGCCGTGACGGTGACCGATTTTTTGAGGGCCCGCTATGAAAGCCCGGCCGTTGTAATCATAGCTTCATTGGGCGTAATCATCTTTCTCGTTGCTGCGATGGTGGCCCAATTCATCGGTGGGGCCAGGGTCTTTGAGGCTATTACAGGTTTTCCTTATGAACTTGGCCTCGTCATCTTCGCTGTTACGGTAGTTCTTTACACTACAGTTGGTGGCTTTAGAGCCGTTGTCTTGACCGATGCCCTGCAGGGGGTTGTCATGGTCTTGGGCACAGCTGCGATACTCTGGGGCATCATTCATTTCGGAGGAGGCATGCCTTCTATAATAGAGCGGATCAAAGCTGTAGACCCGGCACTCCTCACCCCTTTTGGCCCGAATAACGCAGTAGCGAAACCCTTTGTCCTCTCCTTCTGGGTGCTCGTGGGCTTTGCGACGGTTGGCCTTCCTTATACAGCGGTGCGTTGTATGGGCTACAGGGATTCACGCTCCATGCATCAGGCCATAGTGATAGGCACATTTGTAGTAGGATTTTTGATGCTCGGCATGCATTTGTCCGGAGCTCTCGCGAGGGCCATAGACCCAAATATAAAGGGAGCGGATGTTGTTATCCCGACCATTACGATAAAGGTGCTGCCCCCTTTTTTGGCCGGCATATTCTTAGCTGGACCGTTGGCGGCGATCATGTCTACCATCGACTCGCAGTTGATATTGGCCTCTTCGGCGATAGTGAAGGACATCTACCTCAACTACGTCAATCCGGGGGCTATCAGGAATCTCGAAGGGGAGAGAAAACTTAGGCGCTTGAGTTTTCTTACGACGGCGATCATAGGGATCGTCGTATTCGCGATCTCCTTCAAGCCGCCCAGCATCATTGTATGGATAAACCTCTTCGCCTTAGGAGGGCTCGAATCTGTCTTCTTATGGCCCATCATCCTCGGCCTTTATTGGAAGAGGGCGAATGCCCCTGGGGCCCTTGCTTCCATGGTCGTGGGGTTAGTTTCCTTTCTCCTTTTGAGCAATTATGTGGGGCGGGTGTGGGGAATGCACGTAATCGTCCCGTCTCTCCTCATCGCGCTTGCTGCCTTCATCGTCGTAGCTATTTTGACGCCTCCGCCGCCTCAAGAAGCTATACGCAGAATCTGGGAGTGATGTAAGTGCGGGTAACCGTGCGCCTGAAAGGGCAACTGTGTTGGTACGATAAAGAGAGGCGCAGGGAAGTAACCTTAGAGGCTACTTTTTTAACCGTGCGGGCTATCTTACAAGAACTGGGTATACCCGAATCGGAGCTCTACATGGCCACTGTCGATGGAACGAAAGTAAGCCTCGATCAACCCCTAAAAGATGGAGCGACAGTGGAACTGCTGCCGGCCATAGGTGGAGGTTAGGCGCTGGGCGCCTCGTCATTCGGCTTCTTGTTGCCTTATGACGCGGCGCCCCCGGGGAAAGAGCGGAGGAAGTGTGCTTTCCGGAAAGTCGCGCAGCGCTTTGCCCGCCGCAGTGCGGAGGAAGTTGTCGACCCACCAGAATATGTCTTCCTGCGTTATGTTTCTCCGCAATAGCCTCATGCGCCTTCTCCTCTGTGAGAGGGGCATAGTGAGGGCGCGATATAGGGCGTCTGCCATGCCTTCGACGTCATAAGGGTTTACCAGCAGGGCGCCGCCTCCTAATTGCGAAGCGGCACCTGCAAATTCGCTCAAGATCAATACTCCCGGATCTTCTACCTGGCAAGCGCAATATTCCTTACACACAAGGTTCATGCCGTCCTTCAGGGGGGTTACAAGCGCCACATCGGCAGCTCTGTAGTGCGCCACGAGCTCATCCCTCGGTATGGACTGATAGCGATAGACTATGGGCACCCATCCACCCTGAGTAAACTCTCCGTTTATTTGCCCCACGAGGGCGTCTATCTCCCCCTTGAGGGCACCGTAAGCGGGCACACGTTCGCGGCTGGGTACTACAATCTGTACCAATGTCGTGTTTCCTCGAAGTTCTGGGTATCGTCTCAAGGCGAGGCGGAAGGCGTTTAGCCTCTCCGGAATTCCCTTTGTGTAATCGAGCCTGTCTACTCCGATTATCAGATGCTCGCAGTGGTATGTCTCTTTCAGTTGTTTTGCCTGGTTAGCTACATCCGATTGCTTGGCCTGCCTCGAGAAATTCTTAAAGTCGATGGATATGGGCAGATGTGCCACGTTTGCTGTATACCCCATGGACGTGACTTTGATAGCAGGGCCCCTGCCCGATACAGTTGTCCTGCGGTCCAAGACCCTCAAAGATCCGAGGAAGTTCCTGCGATCTCTCAACGTTTGGAAGGCTATGAGGTCGTTTTGCAATAGCATCCGCAACAACTGTTCGCGCCAGGGAAGCTTTAAGAAAAGGTCTGGAGGGGGGAATGGTATGTGGAGGAAAAAGGCATATCGCCTCTTTACTCCCATTTCCTTGAGAGCGGCGGAGAGCCCCATGAGATGATAGTCATGAATCCACACCAAGTCGTCCTCTTGCGTATGCCTTGCCACCACCCTGGCATACTTCGCGTTCACCGCTACGTAGCTCCTCCAGTAAGCAGGATCGAAGCGGCACCTCGTTTGCAAGTCGTGGAAGAGAGGCCAGAGCACCTCGTTCGCAAAGCCGTAATAAAATTGGTCCACTTCTTCGTCGGAAAGGAGTACAGGATACAGGCGGAAACCCCACTCCTCTGAGGCTGGGCCCAGTATAGTGCGCAATTGGCGTATGCTCAACGTTTCCGTGGTCCCAAGCCATCCTATCCATATTCCGCCGCGATCCTTCAATATCGGCGTTAAGGCTGTTGCTAACCCCCCAGAACCAGGTTTAAGTCTTTGAGAGTTGTCGTCCTTTTCTAAGACCACAGGAAGCCTGTTTGAAACCACTACAAGGCGCGGTTCTTTTGCCATACGCATCAACTCGCTTTACGCACTAGTTTAAAATAAACCTTTTATACGAACAACAAATCTATGCTCTATTCCTTGCTACTTAGACAACAAGTTGTGTTATAATAAATCGCCATAATCCACTTCAATGTCACCATCAATTTTTCTATAATAAATAACCTTGACGTCTATGTGTTCTGGCAAGGATGCTTTAGCACCATAAGTATGTGGCTTTATAGATACAGGGATTTCTCCGATGTAGCCATCGATTCCTTTTGCTTCTTCGTTGGGCTCGGATAGTCGATAGCTGGTTTTCTTTATCTTGGCACCTTTCTTTAGTATCGCTTCTTGAAATCGTAAGCCGACAAAAGTTTTCACGATTACTAAATCCTTTACCCACTGTTCGACCATCGTCTGATCAATTTTGTTCAAGGAGTTTTTGAATTCTTTCAGTTTTTGCAGTATTTTTTCTGTTGCGTTTTTAATCGCTTCTGGTTTTTTCTTTAAATACCATTCTTCCCACTCAGACAACGTTTTTCCTTCAAACTCATTAATAAATTCGCTCATTTGGCCAACGACCTTTGGGCGTGTTCCTTGCGTATATTCACTTCATGTTATCAAATCATAAACTAATCTTGCTTTGTAAGCAGCCAAATCAGAAGGTAGCGCATCCCTATCCGAAAGTTTTTTATAGCTTTTATTGTGAATCCTCTCTTGAAAAGCAAAAGCACTCAATGAACAATTCGCGAGAATAAAACAAAGTGCCTCTTTGTGATCAAAGCCGTTTTTCAAAAGCAATCTGAAGACATTGTCAAAAGTATAAAGCTCATATATAATATATAATCCATTACGGTCTTTTGGAAATTTTTCCAGAAAGTCTAAATTGCTTTCTTCTCTCATTTAAATCATCTCTTCAAATTTGTAATGGTATCTGCAGTTGTTCCCTTCTTAAGTGTAAATATAACTCTAAGTAGCCTAAAACTCGAGAGCCTAAAGTTGTTAAGACCACTCTATTATACTTGGATTTAGGAAGCCTCATCTTTTCTACCAATTCAAGCTCCTCGCACTGATTACAGGTAAATAAGAGAAGTTTTCTTATAGTAGTCCACTTGTAGCTCGTACCAAATAAAAAGTTAATAAATTTCAATTTCTCTTTATCCTCAGATGTGCCAGAGTTGGGCAACCAATCACCATTTGTGAGATGCACGAATCTAAGAAAATAGTATATGTTTACTTTACTTTTTGTAAAAACCCCATTGGTTAAAACTTCTAACAAAATTCTTTTTTGCTCTGTGCTTAAATCTGGCATACTAGCTCTTGACTTAATTATTTCAGCATTATAATTATCTCTAAACCTCTTGCCATAATCTGTTAATCCTGCCATCCCATTTTGCTTTTCTTCTATTAATTCAAAATATTTTGTTAAAGATGTATATACTCCAAAACTTGTTCTGGATTTGAAAATATTTCTTACGTCAGTAATGGATAGCTCGTCAGCGTTTTTATCGTGGAAGGGTTTAATGACTTTATTGAGCCAGCGGAGATAGACGACATCCATAGCCACAGGTGGGCCGAGATATATCCCCGTGCTTTTACTGAGTTCCTCTAAACATTTTTTGTATAGTTTCTGAATATCTAAAATAGAATAAGTCCTTAATACGATATCTAATTTCTCACAAAAATCATGCAATGGCTTTA
>CAYTKB010000054.1:0-12427 GCA_964438265.1 uncultured Acetomicrobium sp.
ACGCGCATTGAGCCCTCTAAGGTTGCTTCATCTACTGATTACGGCATTAGGTTGTCATTGAATTGTAGGTGGAATCTATAACAAGCATATGAAAATCCTGTTACAATCACACTAAAGCCGTTGCTTGCGGGCATAGGCGCCCAGTGGTAGGATTGCTGCAGCTTCGTTGCAAAGAAATCATTGCGTCAATTACAGGAGGTGTATATTTTGAGAAGCGATAGGGTAAAAGCGGGAATAGAGAGGGCTCCTCACAGGTCATTGATGCTGGCCGCCGGATACTCCCGATGGGAGTTTGAGCGCCCATGGGTGGGAGTGGTAAACGCTTATAATGCCATCATACCTGGGCACATTCACCTACAGCGCATAGCCGATGCTGCCAAGGCGGGCATATATGCCGCCGGCGGGTTGCCTCTGGAATTTCCCGTCATAGGCGTATGCGACGGCATAGCCATGAACCACTTGGGGATGAAGTTTTCACTACCGAGCAGGGAGCTCATCATGGATTCTATCGAGGTGATGGTCGAGGCCCATGCCTTGGATGCCTTGGTCTTGGTGACGAACTGTGACAAGATTGTCCCCGGCATGGCCATGGCGGCGGCGAGCCTGAACATCCCTTCTATTGTGATCAGCGGTGGGCCGATGCTCGCAGGCGTATACAAAGGGAAGGAGATAGACTTCTCTTCCCTATATGAGGCTGTGGGAAGCTGCGCCGCAGGCAAGATTTCGCGCGATGAGCTCGATCGCATAGAGGAAACGGCCTGCCCGACCTGCGGTTCATGCGCCGGTATGTTCACGGCGAACACCATGAATTGTATGATGGAAGCCCTGGGCCTTGCCCTCCCCGGCAACGGCACGATCCCAGCGGTGCTTTCGGCGAGAGAACGACTCGCCAAAGACACCGGAAGGGCTATAATGACGCTGATAGAAAAAAATATAAAGCCTCGAGACATCCTTACCCTTGAAACTTTCAAAAATGCCATCGCAGTGGACATGGCCCTCGGAGGCTCAACTAACACGACGCTTCACCTACCCGCCATAGCCCACATGGCGGGAATCAACCTCCCATTAGAGCTTTTGGATGAGATAAGCCGCAAATGCCCCCACCTCTGCAACATGAGCCCTGGCGGCCCTCACCATGTCCAAGATCTCTATGCTGCTGGCGGAGTGCAAGCTGTCATGGCACGCTTAACCGAGGCCAAGCTGATCAACAGGGACTGCATTACTGTCACAGGACACTCCGTGGCCGAAAATTTAAAAGGCGTCAAGGTTTTAAACGACGATGTGGTAAGACCGTTAAACAATCCATATCATAAAGAAGGAGGCATAGCAGTCTTAAAGGGAAGTCTCGCCCCTGACGGTGCCGTAGTAAAACAATCGGCCGTGGCACCTGAAATGTTGCGCCATCAAGGCCCAGCCTGCGTATTTAACTGTGAGGAGGACGCCTCCGCTGCCATACTGGGTGGGCAAATTAAGCCGAAAGATGTTGTAGTCATCCGATACGAAGGGCCAAAGGGAGGCCCCGGCATGAGAGAGATGTTGGGCCCCACGGCATCCCTTGCAGGCATGGGCTTGGACAAAGAAGTGGCCCTCATAACAGATGGGCGTTTTAGCGGTGCTTCAAGGGGTGCCTCGATAGGGCACGTTTCTCCCGAAGCGGCCGCTGGAGGACCTATAGCGCTAGTCCGCGACGGTGACATAATATCCATAGACATCCCAGCGAGAAAACTTGATCTTTTGGTAAACGAGGAAGAGTTAAATACCAGGCGTGCCTCTTTAAAACCCTACATGCAAGAAGTAAAAAGCCATTTCTTGAGGCGCTATCGTCATTTTGCAACGTCCGGCGTAAAAGGAGCCGTATTGTTAGACGAATAAGCCTTTAGGGTTTAGTTAGATCGAAAATGTGGGCGGCACAGGCGGTCATATGGGCCTCTGTGCCGTCTATATTTTCAGCCAAGATCAAACTATCAGCTCTATCCCAGCGTTCATAGGCAATGTACAGTCTAATAATTGAAAGGCATTTGTGCGCGGTCAAATGACAGTATATCGTGTCATCAAGAAGCTATCTCACAGCCGTATTATATCGGCGTAGAGTGTGGAGATCGAGCTCAAAGTGCTCGATATAATTGTGAGCCGCGAATTGAAATAATGGCAAGTTGGCTAAAATCCTTATTCTTACCAATCCTTGGCCAATTTTTGCCGCTACGAAAGTGTATACAATCGGGGTACCTTGCTAAAGGGCGCAAGTTCGAGTATAATTATAACAATATGATTTGTTCGGCGAACTATGACATTTCCTGTGCGATTTCATGGTGAATGTTGAGTAATCATTGAATGTTTTGTTGTCGGCAGCATATTTCAATGACATTATGAAGAAGACTCAAATAGCAATATGAAGTTATGAGATGGGATATTACAGAGTCTGCGATTAAAAGCATTTGTAAAGCGCAATAATAGCTCCTTGACATAAAAATAAGTTTCTGGTAGGTAACAGTGATTCAATGTCTATTTTGGTTACATTTCTGTTTTCTGAACACTCATCAGCATTTGTCCACTCTTTGATTGTTCTTTTATAGAACCTTAAGCCTTGCAATTCGAGACGGTCGTTGACTTACTTAAGATTCTTTATCTGAGATCGTTGGATTTTAATGGTATCCAGTAAAAATATTAACGCATACCATTCTTAATAAAAAGTGAGAGTTTGAGATGTTTTAGCGTGGGAAATATATAAGGAGTTCAACTAAATCTATATTGTTGTGGGTTGGTACGACTGATTATATATAACTTAATAGTATAGCAAAAGGGGGCGGATGAAGTGAGGAAAACGGTAGTGGCAATATGTGTATTTTCGCTGTTTGTGGTTTTGAGCGGGGCTGCTGTGGCAGCGGATGTGATTAAAATAGGAGCTATCTATCCGTTCACTGGTCCTATGGCTGGTACAGCGAAGATGTGTAGAGACGGCACATTGATGGCGGTGGATATCATCAACAACAAATATGATTTCGATTTCTTGTTTGCAGACACAGAAGGTATCCCTTCCCTCGGCGGTGCGAAGATCGAGGTAGTTTTCGCCGACAGCGCGGGCGATCCAAAGACGGGGATGAGCGAAGCGGAGAGGCTTATCACTTCTCAAAAAGTCGTAGCTTTGGTCGGCTGTTATCAAAGCTCGGTTACGAAGACCGCAAGCCAGGTAGCAGAGCGGTATGGGATCCCTTACGTCAATGGAGATTCGTCTTCTCCAATGCTGACCGAGAGAAAGTTTAAATGGTTTTTCCGCACTGACCCACATGATGGTTTGTACGCTGCTCAACAGTTTGAGCATCTTATGCAACTGGAAAAGGATTTCGGCGTTAGCTTAAGGCGAGTCGCTTTGGTCTATGAAAATACTGAATTCGGCACTTTTGCGTCCAGGGCCGAAGAAGAAGCGGCTAAGAAATACGGCTTTGAAGTGGTAGAAAACATCGCTTATACTACTGGCGCCACAAGCTTGACGAGTGAAGTGACCAGACTGATGTCTGCCAAGCCTGATGTTGTTATGATGGCTGCTTATATTTCAGACCAAATCTTATTTACTAAAACATTTAAGACAATGGGTTTCGCTCCAAAAGTGTGGCATAACACTGCAGCTCCGGGTGAACCGGCTTATTTGCAATCTGTAGGAGCCGACGGTAATTATTTGTTCCTGCGCCAAGGCTTTTGCGCAGATCAGGTGGTAAATAAACCAGTGATAGCGGATGTCATGAAGATATTTAAAGAGAAGTTCGGTCAAGAAATGCTGGCCGATGCAGTGCGTTCCTTCCATGCCCCTCTTGCTTTAGCTGATGCGTTTAACCGAGCTGGCACCACTGAACCCGAGGCCGTTCGCAAGGCTCTCCTTGAGACAGACATACCTGGCAAGTACTGCTTGTCTCCATGGGAAGGGATTAAGTTTGACCCAGAGACTCACCAAAACGTTCATGCCCAATATATTATCTGTCAAATCCAAGACCAGAAGTTCTATACGGTATTCCCGAGCGAATTCGCTACTCGTAAGTCAGTCTTCCCATTTCCTAGCTGGGAAGGTCGTTAAGGTTGAATATGATAAGGTTTTTGGCTTTGGCGAGGAATCGATGAGTTTGAATTAAAAAGCGCAAAGCTCAGAGGTGGCAGTTGCCTTCTTAAGGTAAGGCGACTGCCACCCAAGCGGTGCAATGGCATCGCTGATTTGGGGGGTGAAGGTGGTTGCTAATAGGTTTTACTCACGCTCTGGTGGCGGGTTTGTTAATGGGGTTTGTTTATTCACTCATAGCGTCGGGTTTATCGCTGATCTTCGGCGTTATGAACATCGTCAATTTTGCTCATGGTGAGTTTTTGATGTTGGGCATGTTCGCCGCATATTGGTGTTCGGTCTTGCTGGGTTTAGATCCATTGGTGTCGATAGTTATAGCAGTACCGGTCATGTTTTTGATCGGCGTTGTGGTCTATAAGGTCATAATCAGGCGCGTTCTTAAAGGAAACCGAATAAGTCAAATATTAGTGACCTTTGGGCTGAGTGTTTTTGTAGCTAATCTTGCTCTCCTATTATGGAGTCCAAACTATCGGCTGGTCGAACGAAATTTAAGCTTCGCCATAGGCAACGTCAAACTATTAGGAATCCATGTGGGCATTCCTGAGATCATCGCCTCGGTAGGTTCTATCATTATCTTTGCAATTATGTATTACATAACGCACTTCACCAAGACAGGACGAGCTATCCAAGCCACTGCCATCGATCCGGAGGGCGCTCAAATAGTAGGAATAAACATTCAGCATGTATATACGATTACCTTTGGCTTGGGTGTAGCATGTGTTGGTGCAGCTGGAGTGCTTTTAGCGACATTCTATTATATTTTCCCCTATGTCGGCTCATTTTTTGCCATGATTGCCTTTGCTACTGTAGCATTGGGTGGATTTGGAAGCATAGAAGGCTCTTTTGTTGCTGGAATACTTATAGGTATTATTGAGGCTTTGGGTGGCTTTTTTATAGGTCCAGCTGTGAAATACGCCATTGTGTTTATTGTATATATGGTAGTGATTGTATTACGCCCAGGCACTGGTTTGTTTGGTTGGTAAACTAAGATTGCTACGGAGGATACTATAAATTGGCAAAAACAATTGATAAACCCATCGCTAAAGTGTTTTTATATATCGCTATAGTGTCAATTGCACCATATCTATACAATAACACCTTTTACAGGCATGTATTGATAATGGTAGGTCTATATGGATTACTTGGGGTTGCTTGGAACATGATGGGAGGTTATACGGGTTTATATTCTTTCGGTCAAAGCGCCTTTTTTGGAATAGGTGCATATGCTTCGACAGTATTGCTGACGCGCGCTAATATAAGTCCTTGGTTAGGCATGATATGCGGTGGTCTTTTGGCTGCAATTATTTCAGCTGGGGTGGCCTATCCCTGCTCCAAATTGCGCGGTCCGTATTTCACAATTGCATCACTTGCCTTTGCCCGAACCCTTCAAATCCTGGTCACTAACTGGAAATTTGTCGAAGGGGCGGTGGGGATACCGCTTCCCTTAATCGGAGATTCTTGGTGGTTTTTACAGTTTAGGGACAAAATTCCGTATCATTTTATTATTTTTGGGTTAATGGGGATAGCTATTCTTGTCTGCTATTACATAGAAAGTTCCAGGGTAGGATGCTATTTTAAGACGATCAGGGATAGCGAAGAAGTAGCACAAGCCTTAGGAATTAATACGGTTAGATATCGGGTAATAGCCGCTATGATCAGCGCATTTTTTACAGCCATCGCTGGAACTTTTTACGCACAGTATGTTTTGTATATAGATCCAGAAAGCGTTACGCAACATATTTTAAGCGTGGAGATCGTCATGATAGCTGCCGTAGGCGGAGCGGGGACAATCTGGGGTCCCGTCTTAGGCGCTGTCACCCTAATGCCGTTATCTCAATATGCCAGGGCGCTTGTTGGTGGCACTGGTCAAGGGATAGATCTCATAATTTATGGGGCTATCATAATGTTGATAGCTATTGCACAACCTACAGGGATCATGGGCTTGCTTAAGCGCAGATCACGCAACGGCTCAGAACCGAGCTTGAGGCCGCATTTGGAGGGAGAGGGAGGTTAAGTTGGAAGCACAACCGCTCTTACGCGTTCAAGGTTTGACTATGAAGTTCGGCGGGCTTCTGGCGAACCACGATGTGAGTTTTGACATTCACCCTGGCGAAATAGTCGGGTTAATAGGTCCAAACGGGGCGGGCAAGACCACGCTTTTTAGCTGTGTCAGCGGGTTTTTACGTCCTACATCTGGCTCCGTAATTTTTAACGGTGAAGATATAACTGGATTAAAACCTTATGAAATATGCCAACGAGGTATCGTGCGGACTTTTCAAATCACTCAGCCCCTATATGAAATGACTGTTTTAGAAAACGTGATGGCTGGCACGTATTGTCGATTTAGTCGACCCAAGGATGCCCGTTCGGAGGCCCTTTCTGTGCTCAAGCTTACAGGCCTCTGGGATAAAAGAGATCGTATGGGCAGCGAATTGACCATTCCCGATCGCAAACGGTTAGAGATAGCAAGGGCTTTGGGCACTCAGCCTAAATTGTTGATGCTCGACGAAACAATGGCCGGCCTAACTCCTACAGAAATACAACAGGCAGTCGATTTGATACGAAACATTCGCGCCCAGGGGATAACCTTGCTCATCATCGAACATGTTATGGAAGCCATCATGCCTGTAGCTGACAGGATCGTGGTTTTGGACGCGGGGCGTTTGATAGCAGAAGGTGCCCCTAAAGATATAGCTCACGATCCAAAGGTTATAGAGGCCTATTTAGGGGAGAAACGATATGTTAGACGTAAAAAACATCAGAGTCAGCTATGATCACATTCCTGCCATTCATGACGTCAGTTTTAGGGTTGATAAGGGAGAAATCGTCACGATCGTAGGGTCAAATGGCGCTGGCAAGACGACCATTATCCGAGCCATCGCCGGCATTCTCCGGCTCGATCATGGGGAGATTCGTTTCTTGGATGAACAAATAGAAAAACTTCCTTCTTATGAGAGGGTGGCACGTGGCATTTCTTTGGTTCCAGAGGGTCGGCACATATTTGGCAAGCTCTCAGTCCACGACAATTTGCTCTTGGGAGCTCATCTTGAGACGTCGCCTGAAGAGATCCAAAGAAGGTTAGAGCAGGCCTATGAGCTCTTCCCGCGATTGCGGGAACGCAAAGGGCAAAGGGCCGGCACCCTGTCTGGAGGAGAACAGCAGATGTTGGCCATAGCACGAGGCTTAATGGCCAATCCAAAGCTTCTAATACTCGATGAACCGTCTTTAGGCCTAATGCCTAAGTTGGTTATGCAGGTGTTTGATGTCATTGATCAGCTCAGAGAAGAGCGGGGCCTTACAATACTTCTCGTGGAGCAGAATGTATATAACGCACTTGAGCTTTCAGATAGAGCTTATGTCATCCAAAATGGGCGCGTGGTTATCGAAGGCAAAGGAGAAGAATTGCTCGATAGCGATATAGTGAGAAAAGCATATCTGGGCATGTGATAATTTCTTTAAGCCATTTATTATTGTATATATCTCTGCAAAAATTGTACAACAGGTGATTAATTATCACTATATGGGTGTTTAGAAGCTTTTTGACGCAGTTTATGGATATTTAACTGATTTTTTGGTAATTCCCACTGTGTTTGTAGCTGGAAATTGTGGGTGAATCTAAGAGCATGCCGAAGGGCTTCAAAATAGTGGCAGTCAGAGAGGAAAGAACCATCTACAATGATGTTTGGTCCCGGCCAACCTCTCAATGCCCTTCTCTCGGGCGGGTGCCGGAAATGCTGGCCTATAAGCGGCGCAAAGGCGCCCATGTCGGTCGTCGCGTCGACAGTAGAACTGGCTCCCAAGCTTGAGAGCTGCACTTGTACTTGGCGAATGCGACATTTGTTGCCATTCCAGCGAACGTGCCCTATGTCTCAAAGATGAACCTGCTAAATTTTGGAGCAAATTGAACAATTGACACTTGTAGTTCAATGCCTTAGGATAACAATGTAAATGAGCGCACAAATTTGATAGGGGGGAAAGAGAGTGAGATGTAAAGATAGGTGGAGTGTGATGTCTGTTGGGCTCATCGCTATGTTTGCGCTTCTGATGATCTCAGGAGGAGCTCATGCGGCTTATCCCGAAAGGCCTGTCCAGATTATTTGCCCCTGGGGTGCGGGCGGTGGAACGGATCAGGTTGCCAGGACTGTAGGCGCCATCCTGCAGGAGGATTTGGGCGTTCCGTTTAACGTGGTAAACCGCACTGGAGGCAGTGGAGCTATAGGTCACATGGCAGGTGCTAAGGCTCAACCCGACGGATATACGCTAACCATCATCACTATCGAACTCAACATGATGCATTGGATGGGCATGGCCGAAGTGACCTACAAGGACTTTAGGCCTATAGGGATGGTGAACTACGATCCTGCAGCAATATGGGTCGCAGCCGATTCGAAATGGAACAAGATGGAAGACCTCGTGAATGAGATAAAAGCAAACCCGGGCAAGCTGCGCGCCTCCGGCACGGGCACGGGTGGCATATGGCATCTATCCATGGCGGGGTGGCTATCTTCCATGGGCCTTCCACCTAATGCCGTAACCTGGGTCCCCTCCACCGGAGCTGCTGAAGGATTGCGCGAGTTGGTAGGCGGTGGTGTGGACTTTGCGCCGTGCAGCTTGCCCGAGGGCATGAGCCTCTATTCGGCCGGCAAAATCAGGGGGCTCGCAGTCATGGCGGATGAGCGCATCAAAGCCTTCCCCGAGATACCTACGCTGAAAGAACTCGGCGTCGATTGGAGCCTCGGCTGTTGGCGCGGCATAGCTGGCCCTAAGGGGCTTCCCGATGACGTCGTCGGTGTTTTGGAACCGGCGTTGAAGAGGGCTGTCGAAAGCGAGCGTTTTGTGAATTTCATGGACCAGGTGGGTTACGGTATCATCTGGATACCAAGCGCCGAGGCAGTCGAATTTTTAGAGAAAGATGACGAGGTAATGGGCAACCTTATGAAGGAATTAGGTTTGGCGAAGTAAAAACCAGAAGTCGGGAGGTTGAGCCGTTTTACGGCCGCCTCCCATTTCTTTTGCCCATTTGTGATAGTGCCACAAGTGCCATTCGCTATACAAGTGACGACCTCATCTCAATAGAAGCGAACGGTCAAGTGGCATTTTATGCCTCCTACGCTGACCGTGTTTTTTAGGGGTTCCGTTGTTCTCATTCGAGCTGCGCCGAAAAATGGCAATTGTCATCGTAGCCTTAGCTTGACAAAAGGAGAGAGTCTTTGTTAAGCTACACTTAAAAAGTTGCTTAATAGTTGGTGGTGATGCTCTTTGTCTCGGCAAACTCGAGAGGGAAAAGAAGACTTGTGCGAGGAGTTTTGCCCTTCCGGCAATCTCGACTATCTCAGGGAGAAGATTTTGGAAGTGGCGGGACTGTCGGAGATCTTTAAGGCGCTCGGGGACGAGACCAGAACGAAGATCTTGTATTTGTTGGCTCACCAGGAGCTTTGCGTCTGCGACCTGGCTTCGGTCTTGAGTATGAGCCTGCCCGCCATATCTCATCACCTGAGACTCCTCAAGATGCTACGCCTGGTGAGGTATCGCCGCGATGGGAAGATGGTCTATTACTCCTTGGACGACGAGCATGTCCTGAGCCTGATCCGAGAGGCTCAGGCTCACTTCGCGGAGCAGCGATAGACGTACTGCTTTTAGTTGGCTTGGCTATATAGGATGCAGCAGGGTGAAACTGTGCGCAAATTGCGCGATGGGGATGGTCGGAAGATGAGTTCAAACCGCAGGAGAGAAGGAGCGCAAAAACCGTCTCGAGGACCGAAAAAGGAAACCTGTGATTGCGTTGCTCGGGTTGAATTGGACCTTCGATCCCTCGACCAGGAGAATGAGGGGCCGTTACACGTAGAAGAAGATGAAGAAAGGGGAAACCTCTGGCAAATCGCAGTAGCAGGTGCGCTATTCTTGGCGGGTCTCATCTGGGGTGAACAGGTAAGCCGCACGCCGTTTGCGTGGGTTAAATACGCCATTTTCTTTTCCGCCTACCTTCTGGTCGGCATATCCGTCATCCATACCGCTCTGCGCAACCTCTTTCACGGGCGGGTCTTCGACGAGAACTTTCTTTTAAGCGCAGCCTCCATGGGAGCCATTGCCATAGGCCAATTGCCCGAGGCCGCGGCAGTGATGCTCTTTTACGCCTTGGGGGAATACCTGCAGGAGCGGGCAGAAGGCCGTTCGAGGCGCTCCATAGCTGCTCTTTTAGACATGCGGGCCGATCATGCCAATCTAAAGACAGGTGAAGCGATTAGGCGCGTCAGTCCGGAGGAGGTGAAGGCAGGACAAATCATCGTCGTGAAACCCGGAGAGAGGGTGCCACTGGACGGGGAAGTGTTGGAGGGGTCTTCCTTTGTAGACACCTCGGCTCTCACAGGAGAGCCCGTGCCACGTAGAGTTGAGAGGGGCGAAAGCGTTTTGGCTGGTATGCTCAATGCCGATGGAGTGTTAACGGTTAAGGTGACCAAGCCATACGGTGAGTCTTCAGCGGTCAGGATCTTAAAGCTGGTGGAGAGTGCGGTGGCCCGAAAGGCACCCATAGAACAATTTTTCACGGCATTTTCGCGCTACTACACGCCCCTCGTGGTCTTCGGCGCATTGGCTTTGGCCGTAATACCTCCGTTGATCACGGGCGAGGCGTTTTCCGGGTGGGTTTACCGCGCCTTGGTGCTTTTGGTCATCTCCTGTCCCTGTGCGTTGGTCATCTCCATCCCCTTGGGCTATTTCGGCGGCATAGGCAAAGCTTCCCGCCGGGGAATCCTGGTCAAAGGGGCGCGGTTTTTAGATGCCCTGGCCGATCTCCACACGGTGGTCTTCGACAAGACCGGCACGCTCACCAAAGGTGTCTTCCGCGTGACGCAGCTCGCGGCGCGCGACGGTTTCTCCGAGGAAGAGCTGCTTTTGCTCGCTGCCCATGCTGAGGCCTTCTCCTCCCATCCTATCGCCCGCTCTATACAAGAGGCCTACGGCAAGGAGGTCCGGCTGGACGCCGTGAGTAATTACCAGGAGATCGCTGGTTATGGCGTGAGCGCATTGGTGGATGAGAAAAGAGTGTTGGTGGGAAACGACCGTCTTCTTCACAAAGAGGGGGTCCCTCATGATATCTGCGACTTGGGCGGGACCGCGGTATATGTGGTTGTGAATGGTTCTTTGGTCGGCCATATCGTCATCTCTGATGAAGTTAAGCCCGACGCCAAGGAAGCCATAGTGCGCTTGAGGGAGCTCGGGGTAAAAAAGGTCGTCATGCTCACGGGTGACGGCGAGCCCGAGGCTCACCGTGTGGCGCAAAATCTGGACTTAGATGCCTACTTCGCCGGAATGCTGCCGGAGGATAAAGTGGCCAAGGTGGAAGAGTTAGTGTCGTCTTTGGGTCGAAGACAAAAACTTGCTTTCGTGGGCGATGGGATCAACGATGCGCCCGTCATTGCCAGGGCCGATGTGGGCGTGGCCATGGGTGGATTGGGGAGTGAAGCAGCCATCGAACTCGCCGATGTGGTGCTCATGGAGGACAAACCCTCAAAGCTTGCCGTGGCGGTAGAGATCGCCGCGCGCACTGGTCGAATAGTGCGCGAGAACGTAACCTTCGCCTTGGGAATGAAAGCTTTTTTCCTGCTCCTTGGTGTTCTCGGGGTGGCCACTATGTGGGAAGCGGTCTTCGCCGATGTGGGCGTGGCCTTGATAACTATCTTTAACGCCGCCAGGGCCTTGCAGTAGGGATTTCATCGTATTTTTGTGTTATCCTATCTCCGTTGGATTGACGCTCCGATCGAGGAGGTATGGGCATGGAAGGACCCTTAGCCGCTCTCGAGATGCTCTTTGAACCTATATCCCTCATGTTACTCTGTGGAGGCACGGCATTCGGCGTAATCTTGGGGGCACTGCCTGGCCTCTCTGCCACCATGGGCCTGGCGCTTGCTATGCCCTTCGCCTATTATCTTCCTGTGGAGAAAGCTATGCCGCTGCTTTTGGGCGTCTATTTGGGGGCTGTCATAGGGGCTTCCATACCGGCCATTCTGATCGGCATCCCGGGGAATCCTAACGCTATCGCCACCGTCTACGACGGCTTTGCGATGGCTAAAAAGGGCCTTGCTGGAAAGGCCTTGGGAGGGGCCACGGTGGCTTCGTTCTTAGGAGGGATGATCTCCCTCTCCTTCCTCGTACTCTTATCCCCTCAGATAGCACGGTTCGCCCTGCTCTTCGGCCCGCCGGAATACTTCGCTTTGGCTGTATTCGGCCTCACGATAATAGCTGCAGTTTCGGGAAAGGAGCTGCTCAAGGGCCTTGCGGTGGCGGTTTTAGGGTTTGCGCTTTCCCTCGTGGGTTTGGACAGCA
>CAYTKB010000055.1:0-12063 GCA_964438265.1 uncultured Acetomicrobium sp.
CTGTCGATCTGCTCCCTGCTCAATGGGTCCCCTACCTTGGTCCCGATAACCCCGAGGATGTACTGCGAGGCTATCTCCTTGTTTCCTTCCGCAGCAAGCTCTACAACCACAGGCTGCTGCGCCGCCGAGCTTCCACAAATTACTACGGCCAAAAATGCCGCCAAAGCTATCATAACAACGAAGTGCCTCACCATCTAATCACTCTCCAGAAGGATCAAGGTTTTTCAAAGATAATGGGCGAGTTCTCACCCCTCAGCGCCCGTTCGCCAACCTGCACGAGGGTAAGAAACTCCTCTAAAGGCACAGAGGACGCTTCGGCAGAAATGGGAGCCTCGCCTCTACCGAAGGTCGATCGCGGTGACGCTTCCGGTCCCGAGGGCGTTGTCACCTCTGCCTTCTTGCCCCAAGATAAAGAAGGTTCGGACACTTGAAAATCGGCAAATTGCTCTTCTCTTGTGGAACTAAGGCTCTCCCTGAGGAGGTTCAACAGCCTGCCCTCGTCCTCGGTCACAAATTCCAAGCGAAGGTCGGGAGCATCGAAGCCAAGGCGCTGGATGCGCCCTCCCTGATCTTTGGAAAGTGGAAGGTTGGAGAGGGGAAGTGCTGTGGCCAAGACGATAACCACACCGAGGAGTACCCCCGCCGGCCGAATGAGCCGCCGAGGCGAAACGGGTTTCTTGTGGCGATCTTTTGAGGCGCAAAAGCGCCACATTTCTTCACCGGCCATGTCGAGCTCTGCCTTAGCGCACGTGAGCTCTGCCATAGCCGCCTCCGGCTTGCCGGCACGCCAGGCAGCTATACACCGCTCTATCCACCGCTCTATCCGCCTTAAGCGCCCTTCCATGATTATCCCCCCGCTTTTCGCCTACCGACGATATGCTTCTCTTGCCTTTATCCCCGCTTTTGCTCACCCAGTGGCGCAGGCAAATCCAAAGCCGCCCTCAACCTGGCAAGCGCCTTGCGGCGTATGCGATATACGTGACTGACGTCTACCGCAGCATCTCTCGCCACATCGCCAGCTTTTTTGCCCTCCACCACCAAGGCTTGAATGACGTCCCTTTCCTTAAGCGTGAGGGCGCCCATCGCTTCTTCCAACAGGAGGCGCCATTCGACCGTGCCTTGCCCGCCAGGCTGAGCAATTTCCTCTTCCACATCGACAGGATACGGTGCCCTTTTTTCGCTCCTCTCGAGGAAGTTTATCATATGCCCGCGGATGCGATAGAAGGCATAGGTGGTGAACTTGTTGCCGCGCGAGATGTCATAGGCATCGACGGCTTTAATAAGAGCAAGCATCCCCTCTTGGAGCAAATCCTTAGCAGTGCCGTCGTCCAGAGAAAAACGCCTTGCCAACCAAAAGACAAGCGGACGATAGGCGACTATCAAGGCTTCCCTCGCCTCCTCGTCACCCTGCCGGCAAAGCCTCCAAAGCTCTGCTTCCTCCTGCGGATCTAATCCCTGGGAGGAGCTATTTCTTGCCATAATGCCGCTCCTCTCGCGAGTTAGGAAATTCTTCCTATTTCACCCCGTAATGATACCACAACATGAAAAGCGCACAGACTCAGCCATTCTACGGAAGCAGCGGAATCTGTTCCGCTTGCGCATCACCTGCGAAGAGGTGCAATGCGTCGTTTGCAAAGGCCAAAGAGCGCCTGCCGTCTAAGATATCGACAGCAAAGAGGGCGCAGTTGTCTATGCGAATGCGCCAGGCTATTGATGAAGGAGCACCGAGCAGCGACACCACGGCAGCCCTTATCGTGCCGCCGTGACAGATCACGAGCACCTGCTCCGCGTCGGATGACAGGATGGGAGATATGGCCCGATTCACCCGCCTTATCATGTCATCGAAGGGCTCTCCCTTGGGAGGATCGACTGAGGCTGGGTCGTCTCTCCACCGCTCGTAAAGCTCCCCATAGCGCTGCCTCACCTCGGAAACGGACATACCTTCCCACTCGCCGAAATCGAGCTCCACGAGGTCTTCGGATAGCTCCAAGGCTGGAGGGTCGGGCATCTTCCCGATAACGATTTCGGCGGTCTCTCTGGCGCGGGCCAACGTGCTCGAAAGGGCTCGGTCGGCCTTCCAAGAGGCGAGCCTTCTGGCGAGGCTCTCCGCTTGGCGACGACCTCCCCCGTTCAAAGGGATATCTGTGCGCCCTTGATAGCGAGACGAGTCGTTCCAATCTGTCTGGGCATGTCTGGCGAACAAGATGCGCCGTGGTTTTATCAATTCGATGAAACACCTCCAAGTATATTTTACCGTATTCCACATTCCGCCGTATGCACGTGTATGCATGACCAAACATGACAAAAGGCCACCATTGGTGGCCTCCTTACCGCATTATGGAGCCGGCGGGCGGACTTGAACCGCCAACCTGCGCATTACGAGTGCGCTGCTCTGCCGATTGAGCTACACCGGCACAATGGCGGTCCCAACGGGATTCGAACCCGTGCCGCCGCCTTGAAAGGGCGGTGTCCTAGGCCACTAGACGATGGGACCCCTTATAACGAGTGCCTGATGCGCGCAACCGATGTCGCACATATACGCACATCAGCCGCATTATGATAACACAAACGGTCATCGATGCAAGTCCCCAAGTTTTGGAATTTACCTATGACTCTCTTTCCTTTTCCCTCCTTGATTCCCTTCTTGCCTTCAGCTTTTTGGATATTCACAATAGCTTCGTCATACAATTATCTCCTCACTTAGTTCCTAACTTGCCTCAGGTTAGGTTGTGGCGAACCTTAATCTAAGGATTACCACCTGCATGATTTTGCAAATGATAGAATCTGGGTTGTTTTCTGCCTAAGGCGAGGGCAAGCCCCATAAAGGCCCAGGCGATGCAGCCCACAGTCTGGCGGGCATCGAAGTGACTCCCCCCCATGGAATACACGAGTTGCCCTATGACGAGGCTTAGGGCTGCGACAGCATGATGTCTGTGTATGCCACCCTTAAGGGCACAATAGGCGCTTTTTATCATCCGCCATTGAAGCGCAAGGTAAGATAACAAGAGGGGAAAGCCGCCACTCACCAAAAGTGTCAGGTAGCCATTATGCGGAGCTGAAGGTAAGCCCTCTTTCCACCCTTCAGGTGCAAAGGCAGGAAAAAGTTCTTTAAAGCTTGTCCAACCGTGCCCCAAGATAGGGCTATCTTGCGTCATATTCCATGCGGCCTGCCATAAGAGAGATCTATTGTTGGAAAAAGCCTCTACGTCGCCCGCAGAGGCAAGCTGTGACAATTCCCTAAAGAGAAGCTGCACCAGCGTTTTGTCGACCAGGACAGATATGGTTACCAACAACGTCCCACATAAAAACAAAAGACAAAACCGCCTCCAACACAAGCACACATCGCGGCGCAGAAGAAAAAACGAAAAAAGCAACACCACAGCCCCTCCAACCCAAGCGCCCGAGCTGAAGCTTAAAAACAACATTACGCACGAACTCAAGAGGGCAAAAAACGCCAGCGTTATCTCCCGCGGAGAGAGCCCATCATCTAAAAAATACGCCAGGGTCGGCGATAGAAGGAAAAGCGCATGGGCTCCCATAGTATTGTGATGAGAAAAGGGGCCCTCCATATTGCCTGTCAGTGCAAAGCACAGGATGGTCCAAGCAAGGGTGACGATTGCAGTAGCCCAAACGGTCGTCCTGAAACGCCTCAAAACTTTAGGCTCCTGGAGCAGAAAAAAGGCAAGCCATACGCCGAAGGCAAATTCCAAAGGAAGCGAGAAACCCTTTCCAAACAGATACGGATCCCTTTGAAAGGCGATGGTTGCAACGAAAGACCAGGCGAGAAAGAACGCCAAAAGCGCCTTGTCTAGAGGGGCCAAGGATAATCGATTAAGGTTTTCACCCCTAACCTTGAGAACGATCAGGCCGATGAAGGCCAAAAGCCACCCGAAATATCGAGGCGCAGGCCCCCAAGGGGCAAAAAATATCGCCCATAAAAACCCCCACTCCAGGAGGTTTTGCCCCACACTGACTTTGAATACATTTTCGCGCTCTATTTCTTTCGACACTTATGCTTCCCCTTCCAAAGTTTCTCTTCTATAGCCATATCCCACAACAATATCTTTCATAATAGCCTTTGCATGACCCATGATGCATTGCCAAGGAGTGGTTCATAAAAGGGATTCTATAGCTTTGGCAATATCGATGGCAAGGTTGATCTTTATCGCCTATGTGACGGCGTTAGGCTCTATAAGAATCACCGACCACAAATGGCTTGCCCTTTTCGTTGCTGCCGCAGCCATACCGCCATACAAAGAGTCAGTGGTACAAGACCACCGTTTGTCAGCAGTCGCTGGTATAATAGCATTGTGATTGTCGTTTTACATCACCCAAAAAGGGCTGACTTTGGAAGGTCAACGCGAAAAATCTCGGGTTTTAGCCTGAGGAGTCGTCATGCCAGTGAAAAAACGAGAATTGACCGAGGTGAACCTCGTGGACAAGATCAACTTTGAGAGGGCAATCGACTCAGCGAAACTCGCAAAAGGCGAGAAAGGCTTGGTAGATATAGTCTCGTCGGCGCAAGTTCGGCCGTGGATTATGTCCGGCCTTTATCTTGGAAGTGATGCCGCGGCTGTCTTTCTCTCGTGGGTATTGGCGTATTTTTTGAGGGACCTGGCAGGAGGAGTGCTGCTGCCCGAGCTATACATAGAACTCTGGCCCTTCGTCTTCCTGTTTCTGCTGGCATACGCAGCGACGGGCCTCTACCCCGCTGTGGGCGTACCTTCGGTCGAGGAGATACGGAGGATTACGATCGCTACGACCATAGTTTTCGCGATGTTGGCGGCTTGGATTTTCCTCTCCCGTTTAGGATTCGTATACTCCCGCATAATATTCATGCTCTCATGGGGTTTCGCCATCTTTTTCGTTCCCTTGGGGAGAGCAGTGACACGCCACGTTTACGCCCGCAAAAAATGGTGGGGAGTCCCGGTGGTCGTCTTGGGCGCCGGAAAAACCGGGCACATGGTGGTAAAAACGCTGTCAAAAACGCCTGGACTTGGTCTAAACCCAGTGGCAGTGCTGGATGATGACCCTCAAAAGCGCGGCGATGTCGAAGGCATTCCCGTCATCGGTGGGGTGGAAGTTGCCCCTCATTTAGCAAAGAAGCTAAAGCTCCGATATGCAATCCTCGCCATGCCCGGCGTGCCGAGGGAAAGATTGCTCTATTTAATAGAACACTATGCATCTTTTTTCCCTCACCTACTCTTAATTCCTGATCTCTTCGGTTTTGCAAGCCTGTGGGTTTACCCTAAAGACCTGAACGGCATACTCTGCCTTGAGGTGCGCCAGCAACTCTTGCGCACAGGATCGAGGGTGGTAAAGAACGTCCTCGACTTTGTACTGGCCGCCTTCGTTTTGATATTTGCGCTAATTTTGATCCCGCTAATAGCCATAGCCATAAAGCTCGATTCACCAGGTCCTGTTTTTTATGGTCAATTGCGATATGGCCGCAACGGGCAGCCTTTTAAAGCCTGGAAGTTCAGGACCATGGTCGTAAACGCTGATAAAATCCTCGACGAACATTTGGCAAAGCATCCAGAGTTCAAGGTAGAGTGGGAGAAAGATCAAAAACTGCGCAACGACCCGCGCATAACCCGAGTCGGCAAGATATTGCGTAAGACGAGCCTAGATGAGCTACCACAAATTTGGAATGTCTTAAAAGGTGAGATGAGTACAGTAGGCCCCAGGCCTATTCTTCAAAGCCAGATAGAAATGTATGGGAAATCCTACTCCCTTTACGCAAAAGTGAAGCCCGGCATAACCGGCCTGTGGCAGGTTTCCGGGCGCAATGATCTCTCATTTGAGGAACGTGTAGCATTAGATTCCTATTATGTGCGCAACTGGTCTGTGTGGCTCGATATATATATCCTTGCGCGCACCATCCCCGTTGCCCTGTTCGGCAAAGGTGCCTATTAACGTTGGAGGCGATCTATCATGAATAACCTTTACACCTTAATCCTCGCCGGAGGTAGCGGCACCCGTCTTTGGCCCTGGTCGCGTGAGGAGCTACCGAAACAGTTCCTCGCCCTCGCAGGAAAAGAGAGCCTCTTTCAGCAGACTGTAAGGCGTCTCAGCTTGCTCGTCCCTCCATCGCACCTCTATATTGCAGCCTCGTCCCAGTGGGGGGCGTTGCTTCGCCACCAGATGCGTAAACTGTTGGAATTTTCCCACGACCCTATCATAGTAGAACCTATGGCCCGAAATACCTGCGCAGCCATAGCCTTGGGGTTAACGTATATCTTAGAGCACGGAGCAAGTCCAGATGATTCGGTCTTTGTAAGCCCAAGCGACCACGTGATAAAAGATGAAGACGCTTTCGCAGACGCATTAAAGCGAGGCTACGAAGCTTCAAAAGAAGGGTATTTGGTGACGTTTGGCATTCCTACCACGAGGCCAGATACGGGCTTCGGTTATATACAGGTGGTGCCCGAAACTTCAAAGAGCAAAGGTTATCTCAAGGTCTCCCGCTTTGTCGAAAAGCCAGATGAACATACAGCAAAGGCTTACCTCGAAGACGGAAACTACCTGTGGAACGGTGGGTTCTTTCTCTTTCAGATAAAGAAGATGCTCGAGGCCTTGAAGGAATACATGCCGGAGGTAGGAAAGCTCGCAAGTGAAGGTTATGAAAAATTGTGCTCGCACTTTGAAAAGCTTCCTTCCATATCTATAGACTACGCCGTGATGGAAAAGGCAAAAGATATAGTCGCTGTTCCTCTCGAGGCCGGTTGGTCCGACATAGGCTCTTGGGATACCCTCTATGAAGCCTTGGACAAAGACGAAGACAGAAACGTCAAGTGTGGCGATGTGGAACTCACCTCAAGCGAGGGCAACTTAGTTTTTGGTAACAACAGGTTGATCGTGGGATTAAACATAAGCGACCTCATTATAGCCGACACCCCGGATGCATTGCTTGTGGCAAAAAGAGGTAGCTCCCAAGGCGTGCGCGAGGTCGTTTCCAAGTTAAAGGAAGAAAAAAGGCGCGAGGCCACGGAGGCTTCTATCAACGTCCGCCCTTGGGGAATGTATCAAATACTATATCAGGGAGATCGCTTCAAGATAAAGCGCATCGTAATAGAGCCTGGCGCACGTTTGAGCCTTCAATATCACCATCACAGGAGCGAGCACTGGGTGGTCGTTCGTGGCACTGCCCTCGCTAAAGTGGGCGACGAGGAGAGGTTCGTCCATGAAGGCGAAAGCATCTTCGTATCCAAAAGCACGCTGCATCGCCTGTCGAACCCTGGCAAACTTCCACTTGAAATCATAGAGGTGCAAAACGGCGAATATGTGGGTGAAGATGACATCGTAAGGATAACCGACGACTTTAAGAAGGACAAGCGATAAATTCGCTCCACGCCTTATTCACAAACTCCGAAAACTCGCTTCTGAAGCGCTCGGCTGCGAAGTGCTCGGCGTTTTCCCTTATCCTCACGGGGTCAAAGTTATCTACTGTCCCTTCGAATCTCTCTATGGCCTCGATGAGACTTCTAACCGTCTGCTCTTTGAAGAAAAGCCCCGTTATGCCATCTACGACCGTCTCAAGTGCCCCGCCCTTGCCATAGGCTACGACGGGCGTGCCGCAAGCTTGAGCTTCCACTGGGACGATACCGAAGTCCTCCTCTGCGGCAAAGATGAAGGCTTTGGCCCGCTGCATATAGCTCCGGAGCACCTCAGATGGTTGGTAACCCAAAAGCTCCACGTGTGCTCCCGACTTAGCCTTTACCTTATCCCACTCGGGCCCCGTGCCTATCACGACGAGGCGCTTACAGGGCATGTGCGAAAATGCCTCGACGATGAGGTCGATGCGCTTGTATGGCACCATGCGCGAAGCAGTGAGGTAAAAGTCCTCTTTCTGCTCAGCTAACGTAAACAAATTTACATCCACAGGGGGGTATATAACAACTGCCTCTCTTCTGTAGATCTTCCAAATTCTCCTGGCTACAAAGCAGGAGTCGGCGATAAAATGGTCAACACCGTTAGCAGTTCTTAAATCCCACATGCGGAGCTTGTGCAGCTCACGCCTTACGAGCCATCCCTTGATTCCGCGATCCATACCTGTTTCTCTCAAATATTGGTGCTGCAAGTCCCAGGCATACCGCATCGGCGAGTAAACGTAGCTTATATGAAGCTGGTCAGGGCCGGTAACAACTCCTTTTGCAACGGCGTGAGAGCTCGAAATGACGAGATCATAGTTAGAGAGGTCAAACTGCTCAACCGCTAAGGGCATAAAGGGTAGATAGATCCTGTATTTCTTCTTCGCGAAGGGAAGCTTTTGTATGAAAGAAGTCCCAACCGGCTTATTTTTTAGAAACCTTCGCTCACCATCTGGGATGAAATCCACAACGGCAAACAGATCTGCCTCTGGAAAACACGCTATGATCTGCTCTAATACCCGCTCAGCCCCAGCGTATGTAACAAGCCAATCGTGGACAATAGCAACCCGCATGGCTAAAACAACAATTTGCCGGAAGCAGCACGACGAAGGTCAGCTTCCATCATCATCTCCACCAATTGGGAGAAAACCACTTTAGGTATCCAACCCAACTCACTGCGGGCTTTAGCCGCATCGCCCAACAGAAATTCCACCTCAGAGGGCCTGTAGAACTCCGGATTGACCTTCACGATCACCTGCCCAGTCTTGGTATCGATTCCTTTGGTTTTTTCTTCCTTTCCTTCCCATACGATATCAAACCCTGCAGCATCCGCTGCCACTTCGACGAACTCCCTAACCGAACGGGCTTCCCCAGTGGCCAATACATAATCATCGCCATGGGGCTGCTGGAGCATCATCCACATTCCCTCCACATAGTCACCGGCAAATCCCCAATCGCGCTTTGCATCGAGGTTGCCGAGTTCTAATGGGCCTTTTCGTCCATGCTTGATCTGGGCCAGACCGGCAGTAATCTTGCGCGTCACGAATTCAAGCCCTCTTAATGGCGATTCATGGTTAAACAAGATTCCACAGGAATTGTGCATATCGTAAGCCTCACGATAATTGATCGTAATCCAATGGGCATAAAGCTTAGCTGCTCCATAAGGGCTCCTCGGGAAAAAGGGGGTATTTTCACTCTGGGGAATCGCTTGAACCTTACCGAACATCTCCGATGTCGATGCTTGATAAAAACGTATCTCAGGGTTGACCATACGGATGACATCTAATAAGCGGACTACTCCGAGGCCGTCTACATCTCCGGTATAAATGGGCTGCTCAAAAGAAAGGGCTACGAAACTCTGAGCAGCAAGATTATACACCTCATCTGGTTGCACCTTATCCATGGTGCGTTGGATATTGCTGTACTCTAAGAGATCCACGGGCACAAGATTGACTTCGTCAGCTATGCCTAACTCCTTCATCCTCCACAAATTCAGAGACGCAGTGCGCCGGTGAGCACCGAAGACTTTATAGCCCTTGTCTAACAATAGCTTGGCCAGATATGCTCCATCTTGCCCTGTGATGCCTGTAATCAATGCAACTTTAGCCATTTTCTTCATCCTCCTTTTGCATTAATTGGCCGCCTCTTCGAGCACCTTCCATGTGATTCCAACCGTTTTGTCCCAGGTAAACATCTTAGCACGAGCAATACCCCTTCGCGATAGCTCTGCCCGCAACTCGCCATCCTCTGTCAGGCGTTTTATGCCATGGGCGATGGCTTCGACATCGTAAGGGTCCACCGTGAGCGCAGCATCCCCCACCACCTCAGGAATGGAAGTTACATTGGATGTTAAAACCGGCGTACCGCAGGCCATCGCTTCAAGGGGAGGAAGGCCAAAGCCTTCGTATAGGGATACGTAAACAAAGAATAGCGCTCCTGAATATAAAGCCGGTAAATGTTCATCAGGGACATGCCCAGCCATGTAAACATTGGGAGGCAAACCATTAAACGATGCGTCCCGGAAAATCGATCCTTGTCCTTTCGCTCCTGCTACCACTAACCAAACGTTTTTAGGCAACTTTTGGCAAGCATTATGCCATGCCTCAAGCAACCTCTGCAGGTTCTTTCGCGGCTCGATAGTTGCCACGGTAAGCACATATTCCATATTCGGAATGCCGAGAGTTTCTTTAGCTCGATTAACATCCTCCTCTAGTTTTGGGCTAAAACGCAAATCAATCCCGAGAGGAATGACAATGACCTTATCTGATTCTACAGATGTAGCTTCACAAATTCTATCTTTTGTAAACTCAGAATCAACAATAACCCTTCGCACTCGACGTGCCAAACGAGGGGTCAAAAATTGATACCATTTAGCAAATTTCGGATTCAACCATTCAGGATGGTCTAACGGTGTAATATCATGAATCGTAACGACTTGTTTTTCCACCAAAAGCGGACCGGTATTAGAAGGACTAAAAAGCAACCCTCCTTTTAACCTTGCAGGCAAAACAAACTGCTCCCAGGCATGACCCAGAACTCCATGCAAAGACGTTTTCGGGGCAACGGGTTGAAGCTTATCTGGGAGCCTCACTAAAAGCTCCAGCGTATACCTTTGCACCCCAGTTAACCTTGAAGAAAGAACGCGAGTATTTATAACTACTTTGTTCAAAGAAATCACGCTTCTTTAACTTGTTATCGTAATTGTTTGTTTTTATTGTAGTAATAATACAATAGAATTATAATTAAAATTGAAAAGACCACGTTATGTAGGAATTTATGTCAAATATAGCTATGCTGTGAGTTATTATTAGAGTTAAAAGACCATAAAATATGAAATTGCATATATTATAAGATCGAAATTTTAATAAATTTAGCTATAACCAAGAAATTATTACAACATATAATGAAGCCTCTATTAGACCAACCACGCTTAAAAGTCTAGTGATAAAATTTGAAGAACGATCAGAATCATAATCAATACTCGATCTATAAGTGGATAAAAACCTTAATAGTACGAATGTTAGCTACTGTCTGTTGTATAAAAATCATACTTAGTATCTTTAATAACGTTAGTCAAAACTTTTTTAGTAATAATTTAAACCGATCCCCAATCAAATCATGCAATTTACCAATTAATAAATAAATATTTACCCGTAAATGTGGAATTAAAAGCATATAAAGAATCCAAAACAAACAAAATACTCCAGATGCTAAAATTAAATGAAATAAATGAGACATAATATCAATATAATGCGACACAACAAAACACAGCATAACATAAAAGATAGTCCCTATAGCCATCCATAGTAAGCTAAGACGCAATATTTTACCCAGCTTCAAAGCATTAACTGTAAATAAAAATAATACTATAGAATTTATACTAAAACTTAGTCCTAATACTATCGGCCCTAAACTTTTATACAATAAAAACTTAATTAAGATATCTAAAAGCATTGATATACTAATATACAACAATATTTCTGCATTGCGCAGCTGGGCATTCAATATTCTTATAAAATAGTATGATAATAACTGCGCCCATAGACCTATCGAAAAACCGAATAGTATTTTAGCAGTAATAGCCACAGACTCATGATCAAAAGCACCTCTTGCATATATCACATTAATGATGCTAGTATGATAATACAATATGAAGGTTGAAATTGGTATCGTCAAGATTAAAACAATATTGGCTATTTGTCCTACTTTTTGGCGCATTAAATCCGGATCTAATCCACTCAAGGTAGACAATCCAACCATGCCCAAAGGTGCGGCGACAATAATTACGCCAGTTTCTGTGATAAATTTGGCATAATCGAGAGCTGCGATTGCTCTAATTCCAAGCAGGGATGCCACAATTCTTTCGACAGCTATACTCCCCTGGATCAATATAGGTACAAATAGCACAGGTCGCACGCATCGCCAAAAGGTCCATAAAGCTTCTTTGGTCAAATCCCACGATAAACCTGTTGGGCGATGTAATATTCTAATGCCGCGCAGACGACTTAAAACCCATAGTAAATAAATGCCATAAGCCCCCGTAAATCCCCAAGCTAAAAATAGCGGGTCCTTAAAATAAAAGGCAAGCAGTGCCCCTGAAATCAAACCAATGCTTTGCAGAGTAGAACGAAAAGAGGCAGCTATATATTTCCCATGTATCATTTCTAAATACGAAAGAAGCATTCCCAATATA
>CAYTKB010000056.1:0-12009 GCA_964438265.1 uncultured Acetomicrobium sp.
CGGGATCAGCCCTTCTCCTTCCGGCCTCTTGACCAGGAACGACATAATCATCCCCCCCTTTTTTAAATAATCTCATCAGTCACAACTGGAAATTCCAGGCCACTTTCATTCATAGCATCAATGAAAGCCCAGTACAGTAGGTAACCATAAGGTAACAATAGGTACATAAGTAATCAAAAAGAGCACCCCTATTTCTACCGCCAAGAACGGCAGCAAGGCTTTAGTCACACGTTCCATAGTGGTATTACATATCCCCATAACCACAAAGAGACAAGATCCAACTGGGGGTGTAATCTGCCCTATAATAAGATTCATTACAACTACAAATCCGAAGTGCAGAGGATCAATCCCCAAAGATGTAGCGATTGGGCTAAGTATTGGAGTGAGTATTACGATAGCAGCAGTTGTGTTCATAAAACATCCCACGATCAAGAGGAAAATATTAACCAACAGAAGAAATACGAGAGGATTACGCGAGAACTCTAAAATCAGACTGGCGATCCGTTGGGGTACCATTTCTACAGTTATCAACCAGCCAAAAATGCTGGACCCAGCTAACACAAACATAACTACAGAAGTAACAACTGCCGTATCTAAAAGATGACGTACCAATGAGCGCACTTTCAATTTGCGAGTAACAAAAAAGCCAATTATCAAAGCGTAACCAACAGCAGCAGCGGCTGCTTCCGTAGGAGTAAATATTCCGCTGAATATACCCCCTAATATTATGAGCGGCATCAGCAAGGCAAGAAACGATCTGGCAAATATAACAACGAACTCTTTGAGACTTACAAATCCTGTGCGCGTAGCCGAATAACCCTTCTTAATCGAAATAAAATATGCCACCACCATCTGCGTCAAACCTACCAAAATGCCGGGTATCACTCCTGCCAAAAAGAGGGCCGCCACGGAAACTCGACCTTCGCACATAGCATAAATGACCATCGGTATACTAGGCGGAATAATAGGTCCTATTGTGGACGAGGCTACAGTTACTGCAGCGCTAAAGTCTGTTTCATAGCCGTCTTTTTCCATAGCTGGAATTAGAATAGAACCTATAGCAGCAGTATCAGCCGTAGGAGACCCTGTTATGCCAGCAAACAGCATGCTGGCCGCAATGTTTACATGCGCCAGGCCACCTCTAACATGTCCAACCAAAGCGTCAGCAAGCTCAAGCAGGGAATCTAAAATCCCGCTTTCTTCCATAAGCTTGGCCGCCAGAATAAAAAACGGCACTGCCAATAATGGAAAAGAGTCAACAATGGAAAACATCCTCTGCGCCATTACAGCCCATGAGAATTTACCTGCTATAGCAATATAGGTAGCCGAAGCCAAACCCAAAACAAACGCTATAGGTGCTCCGAATATCAAAAATGCTATAAAAGCTATACTAAACCCCATCAATGGCAAGATATTCACACCTCATCTTTCAGAAGAGATTTCGAATCCTCTTCTCCATTGGAGCCCTTCAGCATTATCCATAACAATTGAAACAGCATAAGGATAGCACCCAAAAAGAGAGCGCTATGTGGCCATGCCATGGAGATTCTCAGTGCTGGAGCCAACTGGAAGTGAAACTTCTTAAGCAACAAAAAACTAGAATAAGCGAACAATAATAAAAACAATACCATAAAAACACGCACTATAAATCTTACTTTTCTTTTTACACCACTGGGCAACATATCTATAAATATACTAACGGATACATGTTGTCCTCTCCGCAAAGCCTCACTGGCTCCTATAAAACTCAAAGCGATAAACAAGAACCTGGACAATTCCTCACTCCATGAGAATCCTGTATTAAAGCCGTACCTTAAAACAACTTCGAGTATTACTATTACCGTCATAACACCAGTTGCCAGTACAAGAAAACCTTGTGTAGTCAGCGTTACATACTTGTATACTTTCCGCACGATCAACGCTCCTTTCAAAAACGACAAACGCACATATAGGTGATCTTGGGAGTGAAGAGTCCTCGTTTGCCTATCTGCAAACGAGGACATCTGTTTTATCCTTGCAAACTAAAAAACAAATTTCTTATATTCAGCTTCCACCTTTTCCTTAGCTTCTTCTACCGCTTTCAATATACCGTTTATCCAATCCTCAGATATGTTGGCCTTTAGCAACTCTATGCAAGGTTGTTGTGTAATCTCGCTAAATTGTTCGAGCTCGTCTTCCGTGGGTGCGTAGACTTGCACCCCTTTATTTCTCATATCATCAAGAGCGATTTGATGACCTAGTTTGTCAATCCCTCTTGCGGCTACAACGGCATCTCGCATACAACGCAATATTACCTTCCTAACATCATCTGGAAGGGATCTAAGATGGGACTCATTCATGAGGGCAACCTGCATGCCCATGGTGTGCCCATCTAAAGTTATATACTTTTGCACTTCGTGAAACTTATTTGCCCTTGTAACACTGAGTGGGTTTTCTTGACCATCCACTGTGCCCAATTGAAGTGCTAAATACGTCTCTGTTATAGCTATCGGCGCGGCATGTGCGCCCATAGCTTTAAACATTTCAACAAAGATTGGTGAGTCCATAGTTCTAAACTTCAAGCCTTTAACGTCACCAGGCGTTTTTATAAGTTTAGTATTATTAGTTAAATGTCTAAAGCCAATAGTGCTTATCCCGCCTGCAATTCTAAGCTCGTGCTTATTTGCCAGCTCTTCAATGAATTTAATTCCGAACGGGCCATCAATCACTGCCATAGCTTCATTCTCCGAAGAAAAGAGATACGGAATCGAAAAGACATCGGCCGGAGGGAAAAAGCCAGAAAGGGCTGCTATGTTAGTTGAAGCTATCTCAACGGTTCCCATCATGACTCCTTCGATTGTCTCTCTTTGATTGCCTAACTGTCCACCAGGGAAAAGTTCAACTTTAACCTTTCCCTGGGATTGAGCCTCTACCAGCGTTTTGAAGAGAAAGCCAACACTATAGGGCGTGTAAGTTACAGGATCCGCTGGACCAGTAGTGGCATACTTGAGCATGTAAACCTTATCCGCAGCATCTGCCCCTCCGACCGGCATCAACATAACAACCAAGGATACCAAGATAGCTACACCAAACCATTTGCCCTTCATCATTTCTTCCACCTCTTTTATATAAAAATATGTTACAGTTACACCCTATTACATCTATCGAGCTTAAAGCTTACGCGCCTTTTGTGCCAACCTCACCAAAACCTCACGAAAATCGTTAGGCATCTCTCCCTTGTATTCCTCCTTCATGCCAAGATTGGCACTCCATTGAAGTTTATTTCTCGTCGCTTGGGACATGGTAAAATCGGCTCCGACATATTGTAGAGTTTGTATCACTTCATCCATCTCATGAGCTCGCCTTTGAGCGTGTATAGCATCTGTGGTGATCAACATATTTGCAAGGGTTGCAAAATCTTCCTGCATCATCTCGCATATGGACTCGAAAACCGGCTCAAGGATCTCGTACTCATAAGCAGCTAAAAGGGATTCGATCAAAAGTGCTTCTATGCCTTTGGCCCATACGCTGCGGACCATCTTTAATGCCGATGCTTGACCGGGTTTATCCCCAATTTTTCTTATATTCATACCCCAAGTTGATAGGGCTTTCGCAAATATTTCAGCACCGTCGCCACACACTAAAATTTGAGATTTATATCCATAAAGCGAGATGCTACTCATGATAGCGCCATCCACGAACTTAGCCCCAGTCTCCATGATAAGGTTAGCTATCCGATCTTTTACTTCAGGCGAGGCAGAATTGAGGTCGGCATAAATGTGATTTGGAGCGATAAACGGCAAAACTTGCTGCGCCGACTCAATAGCAACATTTGCAGAGGTGACACATATTATAATGTCTGAATTCTTTACAAGCTGCTCCACATCTGACAAAAGCTCAATATTAGCTTCTTTTGCTTTACGTTTAATCATATCTCCGTATGGTTGAGTGTCTTGCATTTTATCGTATGCTACAATGTAAGGAAACCCTTCTTTACGAAGCCCCTTAGCAAAAGCTGACCCTACTTGGCCAAAGCCCATTAAGCCTAGTTTCATTTTTAAGGCCTCCGCATTATAAAATTTGTCTTATACAAACCGTTACTTTCTGTATTTAATGTAGCTTAAAGAGGCGAAAAGTCAATCGTATTTATCTGCTAACACGACCCGAGGAATGCGCAGGATAATCCAGCTTTGCTTTGCAATGGGGCAGGTCGAGGTGGCATTCTGCGAACCAATGGCAGGTGGCGAGGCATATCTTTACGAGCGCAAGCATCACCGGCACCTCGATCAGCACGCCCACCACCGTCGCCAGGGCGGCGCCTGAAGAGAGGCCAAAGAGCATCGTGGACGTAGCGATGGCAACCTCGAAGTGGTTAGAGGCGCCGATCATGGCAGCCGGCGCCGCATCCTCGTAAGACAACTTAAGGACCCTGGCGAGGCCATAGCCGAGCCAGAAAATGAGGTTCGTCTGGATGAAGAGCGGTATGGCTATCCATAATATCGTCAAGGGATTTGCGACGATAACATCGCCTTTAAAGCTGAAGAGCAGAACGAGCGTCGTAAGGAGCGCAATTATGGTGATCGGCGTAAGCGTATGAAGGAATTTCTCCCTAAACCAAACCTCTCCCTTGGCTTTGATGATCCATTTCCTCGTGAAATAACCTGCTACGAGGGGAAGTGCCACGTAAATCGATATGGAAAGGACGAGCGCCTGCCATGGAACGGGAAGACGCCCTACGCCCAATAGGAATCCTCCTAAAGGGCCATAAAGGAGGAGCATCGTGAGAGAGTTGATGGCTACCATAATGAGCGTGAGGCCATCGTTACCTCTGGCGAGATATCCCCACACCAAGACCATGGCCGTGCACGGGGCTATGCCGAGCAGTATGCAACCTGCGAGATAGCTCCGCCAGAGCGGAACTTCGAGCATCTTCATACCTTCGTGGAGAACCACCCTCCCAGATCCGTGAAGGGCGCCCACAGGGAGATCCAGGCCAAAGGGCATTTTGACCAAGTCCATCGCCTCCGCTCCGATAAACCCTCTGAAGGCCGTGCCCAAAAAGAAGAGGGCGATGGCATACATGGTGAAGGGTTTTATGGCCCAGTTCAAAAACAGCGTCAAGGCCACAGGCTTACCGCTCTTGCCCGCCTTTATGGCCGAACCGAAGTCTATCTTCACCATTATCGGATACATCATGAAGAAGAGGCATATCGCGATGGGGATCGATATGACCGGCGCTTCGCCCACATAGATGGCGAACCCGTCGAGCTTGCGGGCAAGACCGGGGGCAACCCTGCCTAAGACGATACCGCCAGCTATGCACAAAGCCACCCACAGCGTGAGGTATCGCTCAAAAGGGCTCTCCAACCTCCGCTCGCCCGCCGATCTTAAAGCCGTCTTCGCCTTCATCGCACCCCTCCTCACCGATCAACCGATCAGGTTTTGCCACGTCAGCTACGCGAGCGGCTCTACGCCGAGCTCCGCTGCATACTTATTCAATAAATTTAAAGTGGCATCATCGAGCTGAATGCCATCGCACAAGGACTTCGCTCGGTTCTCCGTCTCCTTCTCACCCGGAATGTATATGCGCTCCTGCCCCTCCGCCTTCGCGCTTTTCCTCATGGCATCGAGAATTTCACTCACCTTGTGCCTTATGGCCGCAGCGTCACCGAAGAGCGCAAGATTTACGGCGCCGAAGAAGTGGCATACCGTGGCATCTTTTACGGTTAGAGCATCGCGGCTTAAATCACCTAAAGAAAGCCCGACGCAAAGCAATTCCACCAAAAGGGCGAGGCCATATCCCTTGTGCCCTCCCAAGAGCTCTCCCTCTCCTCCGAGATAGAGGAGCCCACCGAAGGGATTGCCGGGTCGCATGAGCTTGACTATCTCTCCGGGATCCGTGGTGATGTGCCCGTCGCTCCCGACGCCCCATCCTTCGGGCATTTTCTTGCCGCGGCGGTCGTAGACTTCGACCTTTCCCCTGGAGACGGTGGATGTGGCGATGTCGACCATGAACATATCATCGCCATGACCTGGAATGGCCACGCATATGGGATTCGTCCCCAACATGCGCTCCCTGCCGAAGGTGGGGATGCCAGCACGGATCGTGTTCGTCAGGGCTATACCTATAAAGCCTTCCTTGGCGAACCTCTCAGCCCAGAGGCCAGCCATGCCAAAGTGGTTGGACTTGCGGACGGCAGCAAAGGCTGCGCCGGATTCCTTTGCCTTCTCCAGGCACCGATTCACGGAAAAAAGCGACACGTAAGGCCCTACACCCTTGTGACCATCTACGGTCAGACTCAAGGGGGTTTCCGCGACCACCTCGGGCTCCGCAGCCGGCACCGCAAAGCCCAAATCGATGTTGCTTTTGTAGAACTCAAGGCGCGCCACCCCATGAGAAGGCACGCCCCGAGCATCGGCTTCGACGAGCGTTTCCGCCGTTATCGCAGCTCTGTCGGGAGGATAACCAAAACCTTCGAGTATTTGCGATGTTATTTCGATCAATCTATCATACGATACCTTATACATTACAAAGGCCTCCTATGGAATGATTTACGGCCAAAGACGGCGCTTCAGCTGCCCGCTTCGGCTGTCGCTTTTATCAGCCGTTCCGCGGGTTCCCTGCTCAAGACGGCGCAAAGGACGAACACCACAAGGCAAACGGGCCACTCGAGGTATATCACGTGCGGGACGATGCGCACGGCTGGCAGCCACGTCCAGGCCAACCATACGAGCACAGAAGCGAGGATCGTCCAAAAACCCGTCGCCTTCCTGCACAAGTTCGGAACGTAGATGTTGGCCAAGATCAGGAGCGTGAAGGACGAAGTCATGGCGAGGGCCGTAGTGACGGTCTTTAAAATCCCGACGGATGTGAGGGCCAACCACAGCGTAGCTGCGCTCACCAGCAATACGGCAAGGCGAGATATGAGGACTTCCCTCTTTGGCGATATCATCCCCGGCACGAGCCGCTTCAGGAAATCTTCCGTGACGAGGGTTGAGCATCCCAAAAGCAATCCCACAGCCGTAGAGATGTCGGCGGCCCAAAGAGCAGCCAGCAGCAATCCGCCGACCAAGGGCGTGATCTGGGTCACCAAGGTAGGAAGAGCCATGGCAGCGTTTTTCAGTCCAGGAAATTGAGCCGCCGCGATGATGCCAAAAAAGGCGCACAAAAACCCGGCGGGCAGCGTTATGATGCCCCCTATGATGAAGCCGCGGCGAGCCGCACGGCCATCCTTAGCGGCGAAAGCTATCTGCGAGATAGCCTGAACCGAAAAGGTCTGGGTGATCATGACGACCATCCAGGCAACTACGACAGAAAGCCCGACGCCCCTTATCGGATGAAACCAAGACCCTCCTGCAGGAAGGCGCGAGGTTACAGCGTCGAAACCACCAAAATTGGAGAAGGAGAAAAAGAGGGCCACCACCACGCCGACATAGATCAAGATCACGTTGATCACGTTGGCAAGCCCGGCCGCCCAATAACCCCCTATCACCGTGATGCCCACGAAGACCAAGGCAGTCAAGAGCACGCCTTGCTGAAACGTGAAAATAGAGGGGAGCAAAGCCGTAAGGATCGCCCCGCCAGCCACATACTGAAGCGAAGTGATCACCATCATTATCAGAAGCTGTGCAACTATGCTCACCAACCTGGCCGAAGGACCATACATCCGCTCCATCATCTCTGGGATGGTGCGCACTTCCATGCGCCTAAAAGCCTCAGCGACCAAGAGCCCCACTACGATGCCACCGGCCCCCCAGGCGGCATTATACCAACCGGCCGATAGCCCCTGGGTGTAGGCTCCCTCAGCCACGCCAACGGTCGAGGCGCCACCCACGGCAAGCCCAGTGATCATCGTGGCTACGACCACGGTCGGGAAATGTCTTCCGGCCAGGAGATAGTTCAAGGCTCCTCCTCCGCCGCGCTTTACAAGCTGTGTAGCATACCACGAAACCGCATAGAGCAGAACAATATACCCTACCAATATCGCCAACTGAACGCTCATCTAAAAGCTCACCTCCAAAGAATGTGACGAAAGTATCAAATGCTGCCTCAACTTTACACTCCAACCATCTTAACGAGAACCCATCGACGAGTCAACCGAACGACAGCTCATGCGAGTCTCGCCTTGAGATAACATTGCTCGCGGAAGGCCGCTATCTCGGCCTCCAAGTTAGGATTGGCCGAATCGCCAAAAAAGGCGTGAATGACGGGCACTATCACATTCGGGTTCTTCTTTTGAGCCTCCTTGAGCATGGCGTCCATCTTGGCCATCGCCACCCCTTCCTGCATGCACGTGAAGGGACCCACGTGGAAGATGCCGCACACCTTGGCTCCGTTCTTGGAGGGGAGACGACCTTCCATGAGTTCGCGAAAGATTCCTATGACAAGCGGCGATTCGCCCGTGATGTCGCCGTGATAGATACCTGCAGCCTCAACCCCCTCTATTATCTGCTCCGGCTTGGGAAGCACTTTCCTCTCCCCGTTCGTCTCGCCGAAGAGCCTGTGAAACCGCCAATCAGCAAAGGACAGATAGAGGTCGGCCACCTTGTGGATCCAATGAGGGTTCTCTCGATACGTAGTGTAGTTCACGTACTCGATCCATTCGGAAATCGAGCCGCGGATGACCTCAAGTCCCTCTTCCTCGAGACGTCTAATGACATTATTGGCGTAGGGGTCGTGCTGCCTGGTATAAATCTCGCCCACATAAAGGACGAGAGGAAAGCGCTCATGTGCCTCGGTGGCGAGGGCGACAAACCTCCGGCTAGCCTTCCTGCTCCATTCCTTGAGCGTGCCCACGGAGGCCCCTTTTTCTTCGATCAGGCGTTCCAGCTCCACGATCTCCTTTTCGTAAAGCCTATCGAAGGCGGCCTTGTCCCGGCAATAGGGGCGGAAGCGCCGCACCAGGTCATCGAGCATGTCGTTCATCTTTATGGCGTTGAATATCTGAATGAGAGCCCTGGATTGCTTAAAAAACCCCTTAAGTGGTGCCGGCACTTCGAAGTCCAGATAACCGCTATCGGATGAAGGGCCGAGCACCGGCAGGCCCTCATAACCCAACTGCGCCAAAAATATCTTCAAAACCTCGCCATATTTGCCGAAGCGGCACGGCCCGCTCGTGGTGGGCAAAAAGACGAGGCAATTCTCCTTAACCCAATCCTTACTCCTTTCTCGCGCAAGCTCCTCCAGATGAGCCAGCACGTCTCCCACTACGCCCCTCAAGGGGAAACACGTCTCCGTGGCTATAAACTTGTTCGCATACTCGCGCGATTCGACCGTGTTAGTGGGTATGATCGAGGCCGAAAGGCCGAAGTGGCGCACAGCGGCCGCACCGAAGCGGCTGGCCTCGCCCATATACGGTATCAACCAGCGCCTCTTCCCTAAATTCAAACTCCCGCTCGATTTCTCCTTGAAAAGGGCGAAATCATAAATATCCAAATCCCTGCGAGGGCGGGCGCGCGAAACCACGCGCTCATGGGCCTCAGCCCTGGTGACGAAGGGGGCGTTGTTGGTCTGGGCATCTGTGACCAGGTGCAGGAACGGCTTTTCTGCCCTGTCGAATATCAATTTTTCATGATAGAACTTCATTGAGTCTGGTCCGCAGGCGAAATTCATCTGCCTGATCGGAAACAGCTTGGGGTGACGAGCCACGAAGACCGCGGCCTGAAGTATGGCTGCGTTTTGATACCAATACTCGTTGAATACCAGGTCGTCTATGGGTATATCCTCGTAAAGGTGGTGCAAAAAGGCCTGAGGAATATAGCGCATCCCCCGTTCCCTGGAAAACATCTGCCCAGAGCGGGATGAGGCTTCGGGGTCCAAGACGACGTATTCCCTGCCGAGCCCTACATAACCCACTTCGCCCGACTCCTCGAGCTCCTCAAGGAAGCGATCGCCCCACTCGCTCACTTCCTTCAAAAAGGCCTCTTTCTTAGAGTCGGCGTAGCGAAAGGCCTCTTTTATGCGCTCGACCGAGGCCGGAAGCCCCAACCGCTCGAGTTCCCCCTTCAACGAATCTATCATTTGACCTTCATCGCCTAAGTGCCAAACCGGTATGATCTCCCTGCTACGATCGATCCCCAATATGTCCTGGAGCATGTAGCCCTCGGCCTCCGTATAGATGCAGAACTTCCTATTCGGCTTTGAGGTGCGCACCTCTTCGATGAAGGAGGGATTGAAGATGTAGCGTATCCGCTCATCGCTGTTCAAGAGCGCCCCATGTCCGACGACCAGCTTCATGGCTATGCAAAACTCCGTATGAGCCAAGTTAATGCCGAGCTGGGCTATGCGCTCGTCCGAAACCGGCGTCAGCACCGGCAAAAAGCCGAGGGCCTTAAAAAGCGCACCTGCCCATACGCCGAACTCGCCGAGCGTCACTCCGCTTCGGCGGATGCCGATCGTTGGGGGCCCATCCAACTTCGCCTCTTCCAGCTTTTGATAAAGCACGCCGTCGAAGTGTTTATCCAAGAGCCTGTGGTAGAGTTCCACGTAATCCCTCTTGGCATTGCCACTCCCTTCGCTGTTCCCCCTGGGACAAAAGCCGCCGGTGATCACCTCGTCTTGTCCTATAGTGAATATCTTGAGCTTGCAATTGCGCACGCCGCACGATAGCGGGCCGAAGTGGTCGAGGCAAAAGACCTCCCGTCGGGCGAAGGATTCCTCAAGCCACTCCCAACCGCGATATGCCGAGCGCACCGCTTTACCTTGCAGCTCGAGCTCCTTCACGCGCTCTCTGGAGACGAGCGCCGCTCCCCAGGCTCCGAAGAGCTCCCTGTGCGGATAGGCGTAGATGTCCTTTCCCGTCACCTGGGCCATGGCAACCAAAAAGGCCAGGCCTAGCGCCGGTCCGCCCTGGCACGAAGGCTTCTCCTGGACATACTGCGGACCGCCTACGAACTTGTGGTAATAGCTGGCCGCCGTGGCTCGCACTATGGCGGCAGCGATTTCTTCCTTGGAGAAACCCTCGGCGATGAGACGGTTTTCTTCCATCTCCATAAAGACGCCGCACGTGGCGTCGATCAAGGGGACGCGATCCGCCTTGAGGGCGTACTCCTGGAGGGAGTCCTTGACATCCAACCCCAACAGTAGCGCCATGTTTTCGAGCGTTTGCCCCGCTCCGGCCTGGCAGGAATAGTTCATCCTCGCTTCGGCCACCTCATCGGTGGCCTTGCCGTCCCTACGTTTGAAAGTGGTGAATTTCATGTCTTGGCCGCCCACTTCAAATACCGTATCTATGTCGGGGTCGTGGAATTTGATCCCGTAGGCATGACAGGTGATCTCATCCACGGCGCCATCGGGCACGGCGTAACCCTCTTCCTCCAAGGCTTTGGCCTTGGACTTGCTCACCAGGATGCGCTCGTAGAGTTTGCGGGCGGAACCGGTCGTGCAGATACCCCTCACGTTGTAGCGATCCTTCCTCCGCGCGAGATGCTGGAAGACCTTGCGCAGCGCCCCCTCCGGGTCGCCGTGCGTGCTAATGTAAATTTTATCGAGTAGAGCCCCGCTTTCCATGTCTATGACGGCCGCCTTTGTGGTGGTCGAGCCTCCATCCACACCTATCGTCACGTCGCGGGTATCTTTCGAGGGTAGCTCCACAGGCGTATCGGGAAATACGTGCACCTTGTCGAGATAACCCTTAAGCGGCTCGGCGTATAGGCGATGCTCTCTCGCATAAGAGGCGATCTCCCCCATGCGAGAAAAGTCCACCACGAAATCATTTTTTTTCTCCAGGGCCAACAGGGCTGCCCCTATGGCTCCGACGCTCCTGAAGGCCTCCAGGCGCTTCAATTCGACACCGGCCAACTCCTGGACGCGGTGCAGTATAAAGTCGCTTCCGAAGACGCCACCCGTGGCGACGGCTATGGCCTCCTTTTTAAGCTCCCTGGGCCCGATTACGTCGTTTTTATAGTTGCGCGCCACGGTAGCATAAAGACGAGCCAGAAGATAGGGTCTCTTCGCCCCCTCATTCTGCTCGTGAATGAGGTCGGACTGGACCACCACTCCACAGCGAGCGTTATAACCGGCGAGATCCT
>CAYTKB010000057.1:0-11810 GCA_964438265.1 uncultured Acetomicrobium sp.
GAGTCAGGTTTGTCGTGTCGTTGGTGGCGATATTTGTGGCTATCAACCTCCTCGTGGCGTTAGCTGCCAGAGTTATAAGGGGTTTTTTGAGGCTCGCCAGGCTCTCCGGCCTGGACTACGTCCTTGGCGCTGCGGTCGGCGTGGGCAAGACCTTTTTATTGTGCCTCGTCTTTTACGCTGTGGCAGCATCGCTCGTCCCCGTCGTGCCGCCGAGCTGGTTGCATGATAGCCGTACCATGGTCATCACCGCTAAAGCCTGGCCTTATGTGAGCGCTTGGCTCGTCGAAAACGGTATCGTAAAAATCGATCAGATGCTTGCAATCCCTGGAGGAAGAGACCTCTTCCGCGACGGAGATATATAATGATCATCTCGTCCAGGGCCAAGAATTGCTTGGAGGTCGAAAAAGTCCTTTCGCTCATCTGGCGAAATTGCAGGAGCGAACTGGGTGTGACCGCGTTTAGGAGGCTCGAGCCGGCGTCGAGCCTCAAGGAACTTTCCTATCGTCAGGCTATCCTGTTGCAATACCAGCGCTACACGCAAATCTACGGCGATCTTCCCTGGTCCGATGGAATATCCAGCATAAGGCCGCTCATTGAAGGAGCTAAAACGACGGGGATCCTCTCCGTGGAGGAGCTCCTCCTCTTCAAGAAAATCATAAGACTGGCGTCGGCTATGCGCGAACTCGTGCCCACCCTCAGGGAAGAGGGATATGCCGAGCTGGCCAATTTACTTAAGGGCGCCAGGGACTTCAGCGCGGAGGCCGAGTCGTTATCCGTCCTCTCTGACGACGGCAGGCTCTACGATCACGCCTCGTCGAGGCTCAAGGATATACGCCTTAAGCTCGCCCATGCGAAGGAGCGCGCCAGAGCCGCAGGGCAAAACCTCGTCAACGACCGCAGATTCAGCGCCCTTTTAAGAGAACCGATACTTTATTTGAAGGACGAACGCTTTGTCGTCTTGGTCAAACGAGAAAGCGTCTCCACGTTTCCTGGAGTTGCGTTGGAGCTATCTGGCTCGGGCAACTCCGTGTATATGGAACCCCACTCTCTGGTTCGCCTGAATAACGAAATTGCCGTGCTCGTCAGGGACGAAAGAGAGGAAGAGCGCCGCATTCTAAGGGAACTTACGGAGATATTGCTCCGCCGCGAGCGCCATCTTCTGGAGGGCGAAGACCTTTTGGGAATGGTCGATCTGCTATACGCTGCGACGGTATATATGGAAAAGGGACGCTGGACCTTACCAGAGACATCCCGAAAGAGCTCCTTCAGCTTCCACTCCTTGCTACATCCGCTCTTGGGGGAAGGTGCGGTTCCGATAGACATCCGCTGCGGCGAGCATTTTCGCATCCTCGTTATAACGGGGCCCAACACCGGGGGCAAGACCGTGGCATTGAAGAGTACTGGTCTGGCTGTGGCTTTAGCCTGGCTGGGCTTGCCGATCCCAGCAAGCGCCGGCTCCTGGGTGGGGGATATCGATCATCTCGATGTGGACATAGGGGACGAGCAGAGCATAGAGCAAAACCTTTCTACCTTCAGCTCTCACCTGAAAAATATCGTAGAGATGCTAAACGAAGCCACCGATAGGTCTCTCTTTCTGCTCGACGAGCTCGGTGCCGGTACCGACCCCCAGGAAGGCGCAGCCTTGGGCGTGGCCATATTGGAGGCTTTTTTGAAGATAGGCTCCATGGTTTTGGCTACCACTCATCATAACCTCATCAAGCGCTACGCCTTGACCACGCCGGGAATAGAGACGGCGAGCGTCGAGTTCGACAGCGAAAAACTCACTCCCACCTATAGATTGCTCTTCGGCATCCCCGGCCGCAGCAATGCCCTCCTTATAGCGGAGAGGCTCGGCCTTCCGAAAGATGTCGTCCTTCGGGCTCGCGAGGAGTTGGGCCCTCACGAGGTCTCCGTAGAGGAAATGATAGGGCAACTTCAGGAAAAACAGGCTCGCCTGGAAGCCCTCGAGGAGAGATTGTTCGCAGAAAGAGAAGAGGTTAACCTCATTAAGAGAGAGCTTGAGGAGCGCCTCTTTCGCCTTGAGGCTGAGAAAGAAAAGGCCTTGGCCGCCGCTGACAGGAAGGCTCAAAGGATAATACGCGATGCGGAAGAAGCTGCGCGCGCGTATATCAAAAAAATTGAAAGGGCATCTAAAGATGCGGCCCTACGTGAAGCGAACCGCCACCAAAGGAAGCTTAAGGAAATCGCTAAGTCCAGCGAAAAGAGAGAAGAGAGAAGGATCGAAAAACTCTTTTCCGTCGAAGGGAATGCGCCCAGGGTTGGCGACGCCGTCTCTATTGCGGGCATGGCTGTCAAGGGCATCGTCGAATCGATAGAGAAAGACAGGGCCGTCGTGCGCTCCGGTGCCGTCAGGCTTGAGGTCCCTGTAAAGCGGATAGCGACGGCAAAGAGCGCTCCTGAGGAAGAAACGCTGAAGATGCGCGTGGAGAAGCCCGTTCAGCCCCCTGGGCCTTCTATAATGGTAAGGGGTCTGACAATCGACGAAGCTATCCCTATGGTCGAACGCTACTTGGATCAGGCCTTCAGGGCAGGTTATGGCGAAGTTGCAGTGATCCACGGCCGCGGCGAAGGTATATTGCGCCGTGCCGTACAGGAGTTGTTGCGGACGCTGCCATACGTGGAAGATTTCAGGCTCGGCGGCCCGGGAGAGGGAGGAGAAGGTGTCACGATCGTCCGCTTTAAGCGGTGATTCTTTCCCGAATTGCACATTCCGACTGAGCGCTATCATAAACTGACCCTAACATGACATGAGACAAAATTGCTGCTTTATTTGTCATTTTTAGGGTGCATCAGAGAAGACAAGTCGAAAGATTCTTTTTTAAAAGTCCATCCGGCATAGGTATTCCCTTCGGACCAAACGTCCTCAAGACGATATAGTATTTCCTGAGAATTAGGCTGTATCTTCGCCGCTACGCTCACAATCAGCGCGTTGAGCAAGCTCATGGCCGTGGTGTAGGAAACTACGAAAGATATTGCGTTGCACGGGACGGTTATCGTCAGGTCAGAATGCTGTGCTGTGCTGGAGGTGAGGCTGTTAGAGATTAAAGCAGTCTTGATCCCTAACGACTTGGCGAATTTCAACGTTTCGTATGTGCCCTTTGCGTACCTGTGAAAGCTTATGCCTAAAACCAGCGGCTTTTTCTGACAACAGGAAGACTTGACCAGTTGCTCCTTCACGAAGTCTCCCACCAGCAACCCCAAGTTCGGCAGAAACCAGGAGAGGTAAAAGTGCAGATAATATGCCAAAGAGAAGGCGCTCCTGAAGCCAGAGATGTATACAAAGTCTGATTCCACAATCATATTGACGAGCTGGTCTAATCTTTCTTGTTCTAATTTGCTGACTGCGATAGTCAGTGCCTCTAAATCTTCTCCCATAACCCGTTTTCCCAAGCTTTCGTCCTTGCTTGTAGCTTCTAAATATTTCCTGTATTCGTATTCTGGAGAAAACTGCTCTACCATGACTTCTTGGATGGCCTGCCTCATCTCTGGATAACCGTCATAACCTATGGCGCTGGCAAACCTCACCACGGTGGATTCGCTCACCCCCACCCTCTCGGCCAACTCGCCAGCGGTCATGAAAGCCGCCTCCGGCATCCTCTCGAGCAAAAAATGGGCCACCGCGAGCTGTCCCGACGACAGCTCCGGCAGCTTCCGCATGATCCTTTCCTTTATCCCTTCATACATATTTATTACGTCCTCTCTGTTATGTACGGTAAACCTTGACTAAAATTATTATACGCCATCCTCTTTAAGATACTTACGAGCTGGTGGCGGATATTAAAATAAATACTAGTTTCATCACATTACTAGCTTCCATAATATTGCTCTTCCAACAAGCTTTCTTATAAAGTTATAGTGATATGCACAAAAATAGGCAGCCTAAACCAAAAGCAGTAGGCTGCCTTGAGAACTTACGAAAGTATATGTTAAAGAAAATGGATAATTATTGCTTATTAGTGTTTATCAATACTATTATTACTGTTACATACCAAAGCAAGCTAGTTAATAAGGGAAAAAGTAAACTTTGCCCGTTGAACCCTATCCAGCTTCCCAGCCCCCCAGCGATAGGAGGAATACTATATAGAATATAACCCCGGCTTTTGCTGTCTGGAAAAAGTTTTTGCAAAGCCCAAAGAAGACAAATGCCAATGCTACCCCATGGCAACGAACAACCAATGGAATAAATCATTATATCACCAAAATTCATCATTTAAATACCCTTTCACCATAAAAAGGGAGAGAAAACGTCATTCTTCCCTTAGTTATGATAATTTAGCAACAATTTTGTGAGTCATTTGTAGTCAGAAGATAATGAATCCTACCGAGACAATAATACCTACGAGAATGGCATTCATGAGGCAGTAGCCCATTATATCCCGAATGCCAAGATTGGCGATAGCCAGAAGAGGCAATGCCCAGAATGGCTGTATTTGGTTAGTCCACGAATCTCCCCACGCAAGGGCCATGGCGACTTTTGCACTCGATGCTCCAATCTCATGAGCAGCCTGCATCATAATGGGCCCCTGAACAGCCCATTGACCACCTCCTGATGGAATAAATATGTTTAATATTCCCGCACTCCAGAATGTAAAAAGTGGAAGAGTGTGCGCCGTCGAAATACTTACAAAAAGGTCCGAAAGCCACTTTGCCAGCCCAGAGCTCCCCATCATACCCATCATCCCTGCATAGAAGGGAAACTGGAGGATAATGCCGCCACTTGTCTTGACAGCGTTATTAATAGCATTGGCATAACCAGCTAGCGTTTTATGAGCGATGATTCCAAAGACCATAAAGATCATAATCAGAATATCGAGGTTAAGATTGAATGAGGGTTGCTTGGAAAAATAATCATAGAGCATCCAGCCACCGGCAAAAGCGACAAGGATTGTTAAGATAATACTGTTATCCATCTTTTGTGCTGGGGTATCGATAGCTTCCTTTTTTCTCTCTATGTGTTCTTCGACGAGCAGCTTTGGGTCTATTTCTACGACTAATTCGTCTTTTCTTGGATACATTAAGTAGAAGATTGTAGGTATAGTTACAACTAGTACGATTGTAATAATAAGATTCCAAGAACTATAGAGTGTTTCGGTAACCGGAACAACCCCCATGAGCTTCTCAAGGAAATGACCAGGGGTGGCAATAACAAGAGGAATGCTGGAAGAGGGGCCGCGAATTACATTTCCTCCATATGCTGCTGCTACAAGAAGGGGATAATGCAATCCTTTCCCTATGTTGTTTTTTGCAAGTTCTTTTGCGACCAAAGCGCCAGCAATTAATCCGAAAGCCCAGTTAAGATAGCTCGTAAGGCAGCCCACAAAAGCCATAAAAAGTACCGCTCGCCTCGGGCTTTTTGGAATGTTTGCCAAAGCCTTCAGCAACCGTTGCATGACGGGGGCACTTGCCAGTGCGTGCCCTGTAACAAGTACAAGTACCATTTGCATAGTAAAGCCATATAGACTGAAGAATCCCTTCCCCCAATACTGATTCATTTCATGGGCACTTTTCTTCATTATTAACATACCCATAATATAAACTATTACACTAAGCATAACTGCAAGTGTGAAAGGTTGTGGAAGATACTTTCTGACAAGTCGTACGAAAAAATTAGTCATTGCATGAAGCATTACTGTCACCTCCAGAAAAGTTGCTTTTGAATCTGATAAGAATGAAACGGGCTAGTGCTTATGATAATTTACTGAGATTCTTAAGTCGCCTCCTTTCTTTAGGAATGGAGTAGAAATGTAAACTTTATATAATATTGTTAGCGCAATATTATATTGAACTATATTGATTTGATTCTTTACTTAAACTTCAGTCCCTCATCACCTTGAGTTCGTTGGCTGCATGAAAGTGTGCATCTGTGAGCTGGCGCAGCTCATCCAGGGTGATTTCTGGGGCTATTTCCTCCAGGACGAGTTTTCCTTCAACGAACCTCATAACCGCCAGTTCGGTCACGAGTAAATCCAGCGCGCCGTAGCCGGTTATTGGAAGAGTGCAACGTGAAAGTATCTTGGACTTCCCGTCGCCCGTAATATGGGTCATGGCGACTATTACAGACTTGGCACCTGTGACTAAGTCCATGGCTCCACCTACGCCCAACTGCTTGCCGTTGGGTATTATCCAGTTGGCGATGTTGCCTCCTTGGTCGACCTCCAAAGCGCCTATCACGGTGACATCGATGTGGCCTCCGCGGATCATCCCGAATGAAGTGGCACTGTCAAAATAAGAACATCCCTTCCTTTCGGTTATAGGACGTCGCCCTGCGTCGATGAGGTTGCGGTCCTCTTTGCTGGGTGCGGCAGGTGGGCCCACACCGAGGATTCCGTTTTCCGCCTGAATATAAATTTCTTCGCTCTTGATGTATTCAGGAACCATGGTAGGTATCCCGACGCCAAGGTTGGCGAAGAGAGGTTTCGGCATTTCCTCAAGCTCTCGGGCTATCCTTTTAGCGATCCTTATTCTCGCCGCTTCCTTTTCTACGATGGTCACTAAATTCACCTCCCCAGACACAGGATGTCGACAAAGATGTGCGGCGTAACTATGCACTCCGGGTCCAATGACCCCGTTGGGACTATTTCGTCTATCTCCGCGATGGTAACGACGGCGCCCATAGCCATGAGAGGGTTAAAGTTCCTGGCCGTTTTGTAATAAACGAGGTTGCCCAGCTCGTCTGATTTGTGGGCCTTTATCAGGGAGAAATCGGCTCCTATGGCTTCTTGTAGCACACATTCCTTGCCGTTAAAGGTTTTAGTTTCTTTACCTTTGGCCAACTCCGTTCCCACGCCTGTGGGGGTGTAAAAAGCGGGTATCCCAACTCCTGCGGCGCGGATGGCCTCGGCCATGGTTCCTTGAGGAATGAGAGTGACCTCGATTTCGCCGTTGTTAAAGGCTTCCGCCACCTCCGGGTTCCAATTGAAGTAAGACCCGATGACGCCTTTGACCTGTTTATTCCTGAGCAGCTTGCCCAACCCCACGCCAGGGGAACCCAAGTCGTTGCTTATTATCGTTAAATCTTTCACGCCGCTTTCCGTGAGGACTTCGATCAACATGTTTGGAACCCCTGCATTGCCGAACCCCCCTACCATAATGCGAGCGCCTGGTTTTATGAGTGAAATAGCTTCCTTTATCGATTTCAGTTTTTTGCAATCGATCGGCATCGCTTACCGCCTCCCTTTGCGCGTCTTTATGCTAAAGCATCAGATTTTCGTATATCGTGGCCATCCCCTGTCCGCCGGCAATGCAGATAGCGGCGAGACCGAGTTTGGCTTTTCTTTTGACCATATCGTGGAGGAGCGTCGCCGTGATCCTGGCACCAGAGCAACCGAGGGGATGTCCCAAGGCGATAGCTCCACCGTTTACATTTACAATCTCCGGATCGAAGGGCAACTCTCTGAGCACGGCCAAGCTTTGGGCGGCGAAGGCCTCGTTTAACTCTACGATGTCAATGTCATCCAGACGTAAGCCTGCACGTTTTAAGGCGTCTTTCGTTGCGGGGACGGGCCCAATCCCCATGATGCGAGGGTCAACCGCCGCTATGCCTGTGGAAACTAATCGAGCTATGGGCTTAAGGCCAAACTCTTTCGCTTTCCTTTCGGAAGTGAGTAGAAGTGCGGCAGCACCGTCATTGCGGCTTGAGCTGTTTCCCGCCGTTACCGTGCCGCCCTCTTTAAAGGCCGGTTTGAGAGCAGCGAGCTTTTCGAGGTTCGTGTCGCGCCTCGGCCCTTCGTCTACGTCGACTGTGATGGGTGTCCCCTTGCTTTTAGCGATGGTTATTTGGACGATTTCCTCTGCGAATCTTCCAGCGTCAATAGCCCTGATTGCCCTCATATGGCTCCTGTAGGCGAACTCGTCTTGTTCCTTTCGCGAGATCGCATACATCTCCGCCAGGTTTTCAGCGGTCTCTCCCATAGTGAAGCGCCCATAGGTTTCTTCCGGTTGGGATTTAGGCTGGCTTTCCGTGTTGGGGTCGACGAGCTCTCCGTTGCCTGCCACATAACCGAACCTGCATTTGCGAAGGTAATAAGGGGCTGTGCTCATGCTTTCAACGCCGCCAGCAATGATGGCATCTGCATATCCGGCCTGTATTTGCCAGGTAGCGCTTGCGATGGCCTGCATTCCGGAGCCGCATTGTCTGTGGACAGAATAAGCCGGAAGGTCTTCTGGCAAGCCGGCTTTGAGTGATGCTACGCGGGCTATGTTGGGAGCATCGGTGGTGGGCTTGGCCTGGCCTATGATGACCTCGTCAATTATTTCTTCGTTCGATCCAGTAGGAGACGCGACTTCCCTGATTACGGGCACCAACAAATCTTCCGGCAATATGTCTTTGAAACACCCACCCATTTTCCCCACGGGAGTGCGTTTAGCTGCTATTACCACGACTTGCTCCAATCCTTTACCCACCTTTCTGCCTCGTGATGCAACTTACGCGTCAAAATATATCACGATGCAAAAATTGTGTCAATAGGGTTGGCTTGACATGGTTGAGATCATGCGTCATGATGCTGTAAGTGTTCTTCTGATAAAAATTGGGCTGGTGTGCTGGAGGAGGGGATAGCCTTGGCGCGCATCCTGATCGCCGATGATGCGCCGATAGCCAGGGCGATGCTCAGGAGGCTCTTGGAGCAGATGGGGCATTGCGTGGTGGGGGAAGCCGAAAACGGCAAAAAGGCCGTGGAACGATATATGGCGTTGCATCCGGACTTGGTGGTGTTGGATATAACGATGCCCGTGATGAACGGCATCGATGCCCTCCGTGCAATTCGCTGCTTCGACCCGAAGGCCAAGGCCATAGTAGTCAGCGCTTTAGGGCACAGCAGGAACATAAAAGAGGCGATAGATGCCGGAGTCGTCGAGTTCGTCTTGAAACCCTATGAGCCGGATCGAGTGGCCCGGGCGGTCAATCGAGCACTTGCATCTTGACAAAAGCCTTCAGTTAAGACCTCACGCGGGTATCTCCTTGAAGTCGTGACGGAGGTGGTTTTGTGTCCTCGTGGCAGTGCGCACTTCTGCTATTGGGAGGGCTCGGAGTCTTCCTTCACGGTATGGAATACTCCGCATCTGCCTTCCGAGAAAGCCTCGGCGACAGGACGAGGCGCCTTTTGGCTTCATTGGGAGAGAGGAAATCCTTGTCGTTTCTATTTGGCATCCTTTTGTCGATCTTATCTCAGAGCAGCACTGTGGCCATATCATTTGCCGTCGGGCTCGTCGATTCGGGCCTGCTATCGCTTTCGGGTGCTTTGGTGGCGATGATGGGTTCAAGCGTAGGGAATGCCTTTATCGTGCTGTTCTTGAGCTTGGGGATCGTGAAGTATGCGCCTGCCCTTTTAGTCGCATCTGTGCTGGCTGCCAGATCTGGCAATCGTGAGGTTCAAAGGTGGAGCAAGCCTCTCGGGAGCATCGCGCTGGTGCTGACCGGCATGTTCCTCATAAGGCTTGGGGTACATCCGTTGATATCGGAACCATCGGCGCGGGAACTCTTGCTCTTCTTTTCAAGTCAACCGATCCTCATGGGAGGCGCTGCCTTTATCCTTACAGCGATGCTTCAGAGTAGCACTGCCGTAATGGCCATGGGCGTCGCGCTTGCGGCGTCCGGTCTTTTGCCCCTGAAGGCGGCATTTCCGTTGGTGCTCGGGGCATACCTTGGGTCATCGATCACGGTGATGCTCGTCGGGATGGGGAAGAGGAGGCGCGCGCGCAGCGTCGCTTGGGGCACATTCATTTACAGGCTTTTAGGCGTGGTTATAGCTCTGCCGTTGGGAAAGCTTTACCTGGGCTTGGCGCAACGGCTTTCCCCTCTCATATTATACGAGATGGTATATATTCAGATGGCCGTAGCTTTGGTGAACGCGGCATTGCTTTTGCCGTTCGCGGACCTGTTGAGCTCTCTTTGTCTCGGCCTGGTCCCGGTGAAAGAAGAGCCGGGCGAGCCGATTTACCTCGACGAGACCCTATTGCCCTTTCCGGACGTCGCCCTCGCCTTGCTTTCGCGGGAGACCGTTCGAGCGGCCAATTACCTCGAGGAGTTATTGCAAGCTCTCCTGTGCGGCGGCGAATCGGATCGCGCCCAGAGAATTCGAGAATCCTTAGGGGATCTGCTGGAGGCATGCCTGCGTTATCTTTCCTCGATGGCGGTTCCCTTAGAAGATGGGCGCCTGCGGAGGGAATATATGAGCGTATCTTATTCCCTGGCCATGCTCAAGGAGATGTCGGAGATCATTACGAGCAGGCTATGGCCGGTGGCCCATGCGCTTCAGGGATGCGATCGCTTGGTGGCGGCGCTATTAGAGACGCTGCGCGATGCATTAGGTGCTTTTGCATTGGGCGAGGAGGATTTCGTCCGTAAGGCGAAAGCCTCCTACGAGCGGTATATAGAAGAGGAACGCATACTACGTTCGACGCTCGTCGGTGCGGCCGATGGCGCATATGGGATGAAGAGGTTGAGCGCGATCATGACCTTGAGCGGCATAGCCAGAATGGCGTCTGAACTCGCAGGCGGCGTGATGATGGGAGAAGACCGAGAGCGGGCGAGCGAGTGAGGAGGGAGGAGAATGTTTCGAAGAGAGAAAGCGCAGCAAGCGAGACTTTTTAAGGAGGATCGAGACCGCCTATTCAAGCTTCTTTCAGAAATGGTCGAAGTTGCTCAGGGGGCACTCGATAAAGCCATGCGGGCTCTCCTTGAACATAGCGACGACTTGGCGTTGGAGGTCATGAGGGTGGATGAGGAAAAGGTGGATCTGCTGGAGATTGAAATAGAGCGGGAATGCCTTCGCCTCATAGCCATGCGCCAACCGGTGCGGGAGGAGCTGCGCTTCGTATTCTCCGTACTCAAGATAATAACGGACCTCGAGCGCATAGGCGACCAGGCTGTGAATATCGCCCAGAGGACGCTCGATTTGAATAGAGAAGGGCTTTTGAAGCCGCTGGTGGATATCCCCAAGATGGCAGAGATCTGTCAGGAGATGATTTCGGGGGCGATCCGGTCCATGGTCGAAATGGATGCGGAGCTGGCAAAGGCCGTCTCCTTGAAAGATGAAAAGGTGGATGCCCTAAACCATGCTATATTGGCCGAGCTCGTGGAGATCGCCGGACGCACTCACATCAGCGATCCGCTTTCGATAAAGAAGGCCACGGACCTCATGTTGGTAGCTCGCCACCTCGAAAGGGTTGGAGATCACGCGTCAAACATCGCGGAGCGCTCCTTCTTTTTCATAACCGGCAAACGCATAAAAGAAGAACTCGTTGCGGGGAAAGGGCAGAGCTCTTGATGTGTTTTATCTTTGTTCTACGCCGGCGCCGAGGTATATCGCCCTCACTTGGTCGCTCTTCAATAGCTCGCTCGAAGGTCCTGAGAGCACGATCTCGCCCGTTTCCAGCACGTAGGCCTTGTGAGAGGCCTTGAGCGCCATGCGAGCGTTTTGTTCAACTACCATGATCGAGGTGCCTTGGGCATTTATCGTCTTTATTATATTGAAAACTTCTTTTACCAAATACGGGGCAAGGCCCAGCGATGGCTCATCTAAGAGCAAAAGTTTGGGCCGAGCCATCAGTCCCCGGCCCACTGCGAGCATCTGCTGCTCGCCGCCGCTCAAGCTCCACCCCAACTGATTTTTCCTCTCCTTCAATCTGGGAAATAGGGAAAAGACTCTTTCTATGTCTTCTTCTATTTCCTTAAGCACCTCTTTTTTAGGTTTGCCTGAGTTGAATCTGCTCACGGCCCCTATCCTGAGGTTGTCCAAAACGCTGAAGGCCGGGAAGACCATCCTGCCTTCCGGAACGTGAGCTATCCC
>CAYTKB010000058.1:0-11750 GCA_964438265.1 uncultured Acetomicrobium sp.
CACCTGCATTTGATTCGGGCGTTTTATGACATCCAAGTTGACCTCCAAGAGGAGGTCGCGTATGGCGTTTAGCATTTCTACGAGCACAGAATTTTGGGCAGCTTCGGCTATAGCGCGGTGGAAGGCAAAATCTGCCATGAGAAACTCTTTTTCTTCCCCGGTTTCTTGATGGCGCAACGTTTCCTCAAAGGCTTCGGTTATCGTTTCTTTATCTTCTGCCGTAGCCCTTTCCGCAGCCAGGCGTACTATCTCTGCTTCTACGAGTTTTCTGGCCTCGATCAGTTCCATCACGGAAAACTGCTTGAGCAAATAGGTCAGTTTAAAGTGATCGGAAAGGAGCGACAGATTCTCACACAGGTGAGCGCCATCTTGTCTTATTTCCAATATACCCATATATTGCAGGGCGCGCATGGCCTCGCGCAACGAAGATCTGCTCACCCCCAACATCTCGGCCAGCTGTCTCTCTGGAGGGAGTTTTTGCCCTGCTTTCAGCTCCCCCTTGAGAAGCTTTTCCTGGATCTGCTCTACGATGATTTGCGAAATCGTGCTCTTTTGGATCTTTGAAAATGTCATAAAACGATCTAACTCCTTATTTGAATCGTATTTAGCTATATCAGCTTGGTTACCTACCTGCGGTGGTAGCGAGATCTACAAGTTCTGAACCATTCTTTTGCACGAAACCCTGCCATACCGGCTGTACAGCAGCGCACCTCGCATTTTGCGCTATGTTCGAGTTGCTTTGGCTGGATGGTATGACCATATGATGACTATACTATATGAGTTCAGGGAGGTCTTGTCAAGTTTGACTATTGTTGACTTTTTGAGGAATTTGGGGCATATAAATCGAGATAGAAAAGGTGGGAGAGAAGGAAGAAATCGGCCCTCCCACCAATCGTAAAAAATTCTTCTACCTCGCTAATGCACGATCAATCGTGACGCTCCTTAAAAAGATCGTATCCAATAAACACCGCGTCAGACACACCACCAAACGCACCAAAACAACCACTTTCAGATACCATAATTCTTAACCGATGAAGGCTCCGCCATTGACCGCTATAACTTCGCCAGTGATCCATCCGGCCTCATCTGACGACAAAAACAATGCCGCGTTGGCGACATCGCGCGGGGTCCCCTCGCGCTTGAAGGGAATTGTCGATTTTAATTTTTCTACCGTCTCTTTGGGCCAATTGCGTTCAAATATTGGAGTGGCGATAGGTCCTGGAGCTATGGCATTCACGTTGATTCCATATGGCGCCACCTGAAGGGCAAGGGTCCTCGTGATTCCGATTATGCCGCTTTTAGATGCAGAATAGTCGACGCCCACTGGTCTTGCAGTCTGACCACAGATGGACGACATATTGACGATCTTCCCATATTCTCGAGCGATCATGTGGTCTATAACAGCTTTACAACAAAGAAATGTCCCTGTTAAGTTGAGACGCAACAGCTTACTCCAATCATCCAAAGTAACATCTTGAATCCTGGCACCGTGTCCCGTTCCGGCGTTGTTTACCAAAATGTCAACCTGTCCGAATTCACTTATAGCCTTATCGATCATAGCGTAAACTTGCTTTTCATCCCCTACGTCAACCGATACAGCCACAGCTTTTACACCTTGTGCCTTTAACTCGTCCGCAAGATTTGAAGCTTTATGATAGTTTATGTCTGCGAGCACCAAAGATGCGCCTTCGCGCGCAAAGACGCGTCCGACTTCACTGCCGAAGCCACCGGCAGCCCCTGTAACGATTGCAACTTTGCCCTCTAACCGCATCTGGCTCAATCTCCCTTCAGCAAGCCTTCGTCTGCCAATATCTCAGCAACCCATTTGACTGTATTGGCACAAACCGAGGGGCACTTATCTTCATGACCACCGGCTGCGAGGAATTCTTTATAATCCTCTTTATCTCGGAGATTAAATGGTCTGCCCATGAGTTTCGTTTGTATATCGCGGCAGATTGTACTTCCGTATTCCTCTTTGAAGCGATCTACAAGCTTAGCCGCTAATCTAAACGTCTTACGCCTCTCTCCGCTGGGATCGGCAAAGTTGTCGAAATCCCTACCGATAAATGTGCTTATGACTATCACGCCACCAGTTAAAGCACCACAGGCGCTTCCGGTTAAACCGATTCCGCCCGCCAAGCCAGTCGCAGCCCGAAAGACATCGTCGCTTATCGTCCCCAAAGCAGTCTTATAAGCACCGACGACGCACTGACTACAACCGCCATATTGCCTTTCGTATTGATACGCCAACTCCTGTAGCTTGTCAGTTAATTCACTAAAATCCATGCCTTCCTCCTTCGAGTTCCTCAATGACTCAATGCCAAGTTTGGACACTTGCCAGGCCACATTTAAACCGTGTCTTTTAATCTTGTGAGCTTATCACCTTCCTCCTAATCATTTTAAGGTCCCGCTTGTAGTATATTAACCCTTGCAAGAAAAATGCGAAAGGATCGTTTTTGTGCCTTTGGCTTTTAGCATAAATACGCAAAAGGAGGAGACCAGATGGTGAAGGGATACGAGCGCATCGTCATATCGGGAGGAGTCTTCGAGCGAGGAGAGAGACATGGAGCAGCAGTCAAGGATAAGATCGCAATCAGCATTCGAAATTACAGTCATATGTTTGAGGCGTTTTCCGGGATGGGATGGAACGAGGCGCGCAAACTCTCCCAGGCCTTCTTGCCAGACATTGAAAGGTATGCACCTGAAATTATCTTAGAAATGAAAGGGATAGCTGCGGGGTCGGGAGTCGATTTTGAAGATATTCTCGCATTGAATGCCCGCAGCGAGATCGCCTTGGATGCTGATGGCTGCACAAGCTTAGGCATAACGCCACGGATTGCCAAGGACAACAAGGCTTACGTGGCCCAAAATTGGGACTGGATCGCCCCTCAAAGGGACGCCCTTGTCCTCCTCGAGATAGCTCAGCCTCCTGCTCCTTCGCTTCTGGTTTTGGCCGAAGCCGGCATGGTCAGCGGTAAAGGCTTAAACTCAGCCGGATTAGGCGTGTGCCATAACGCCTTATCCACCGGAAAGAGGGGAGTGGGCGTGCCTATATTCGTTATCTTGAGAAAAGTCTTAAACGCGCCCACTCTTGGCGACGCGGTGGAAGCTGTGGCACAAGCGAAGCGGGCCAGTTCGGCCAACTTCTTGGTGGGCACTGCAGATGGGGAGATAATCGACATAGAATTCGCTCCTGAGGATTTCGACGTGCTCTACGCCGATGAAGGATATATCGCCCATACCAATCACTTCACCTCTTTGCGATTGGTGGGGGTGCACGATCATGGCAAGGTTATTCTGCCTGATACGTTTCACAGGTTGGGGCGCATAAAGCGACTCATCCAAGAGCACAGTGGTCGTATCGATATAGAAATGATGAGCATGTTTCTGCGAGATCATACCAATGCGCCTGACTCGATATGCCGCCACGAAGACCCTCGCGACCCAGAAGGAAAGAGGCTTTCGTCTGTTTACTCCATGATCATAGATATGGCTGAGCGCACGCTGTGGATTACGCATTCTAACCCCTGTGAGAGCAGCTATTTCCAGGAAAGTCTGCCAGAAAGATAGAAAGCAACAATATAAGGACGGCGGCAACGCAGAAAAGCGCAGAAATTGCCGCCGTCCTTATATCAGTGTTATATTCCTATTCTTCGTGCCAAAAATTCTGCGTTATGTTGAAAGCAGTGTGAGCATCGTACCCGCAGCGACAGCGGTGCCGATGACTCCGGCCACATTCGGACCCATAGCGTGCATGAGTAGGAAGTTGGAAGGATATTCCCTCTGACACATTCGCTGAACGACACGTGCCGCCATGGGAACAGCCGATACGCCCGCAGCCCCTATCATGGGGTTTATCTTGCCACCTGAAAGCACCTTCATAATCTGGCCAAAGACAACGCCACCGGCGGTGCTGAAGATGAATGCCACCAGGCCAAGCGCTATGATCTTTATAGTAGCAGAGGTCAAAAAGTGCGGCGCATCCATGGTGGCTCCAACGCTCAATCCCAAAAATATTGTAGTGGCATTTAAGATTTCGTTCTGAGCCGCATGGCTGAGTCGTTCCGTCACTCCGCACTCTCTAAGCAAATTGCCGAACATTAGCACGCCGAGCAGCGGCACCGCACTGGGAAGAATAAGCCCCGTGGCCACAGTGGATACTATAGGAAATATCACCCGTTCAAGCTTGCTAACAGGGCGAAGTTGCTCCATTTTTATACCTCTATCGGCCTTGGTTGTAAGTGCCCGTATGACGGGTGGCTGTATAAGCGGCACGAGGGACATATAGCTGTAAGCCGCCACTGCTACAGCCCCCAAAATCTGCGGTGCCAGCTTCACCGTGAGATAGATCGCAGTGGGACCATCGGCACCGCCTATTATGCCGATGGAGGCAGCCTCTTTAACCGAAAAGCCCAAAAGGAGGGCTCCAAATATGGCTACGAACACGCCAAGTTGGGCCGCGGCTCCCAAAAGGAAGGTGGCAGGGTTAGCCAAGAGGGGGCCGAAGTCTGTAAGGGCACCTATGCCCATGAAAATGATGATCGGATAGATCTCGTGTTCAACACCATATGACATATAACGCAAGAAACCGCCTTCGCTGATTATCCCACTGAGCGGCAGATTGGCTAAGATGCATCCCGTAGCTATGGGCACAAGAAGGAGAGGCTCAAACCCTTTGGCAATGGCAAGATACAGCAATACGAAAGCTACAAGGAGCATCACAACATTACCCCAAGTGAGACCCGCAAAACCAGACTGGTTAAATATACCTTTTAAAGCTATAAAATAAAGGTCCATCCCACTTCCTCCTAAGCGATAATTATGAGGGCATCTCCCGTGTTGACAGAGTCACCCGCTTTCACGCGAACCTCTTTAACGGTTCCAGACGCGGGGGAGAGAATCTCGTTCTCCATCTTCATCGCTTCTAAAATCAAAAGCAATTCGCCAGATTTAACGACCGACCCGGGTTGCACAGAGACTTTGAGGATCTTACCCGGCATGGGAGCAGATACAGTTGTGGCACCGGCGGGAGCTGGAGCTGAAGACACTGGAGATGGGGCAGTTGCTGGGGTAACCGGTGCTGGCGATACGGACTGAGTCTGAGCCACTGGCGCCGGAGCCAGTGCAGGCGGAGTATAAGCCTGCGTAGGTTGAGAGGCCACTCGCACACTTCCTTCGCCAAGTTCTTCCACTTCTACTTCGTATATCTTGCCATTGACTACGACACGAAATCTTCTGGGCATATAAATTTCTCCTCCTACTATTACTATATTGATCGGTTCTTGAACGGCAATTTAACTTTAGGATACCTTCAATCTTCAAAGCCTTCCATTTGCTCCGCGCGCGCCGCTGCTTTCCAAAAGTTGAATTTGGCCACAACCGCTGGAGCGATGGACACTCTCGGTGCCCACGCGCTCGCCGAAGCCGCAACGGCCGCCGCAATTACGGCGACCAACTCCTCTCCTGCGGCGCCTTCCTCCCGCGATGTAATCATTGGAGGTTGCTGAGTTGGCACGGACGGAGGCGAGATTTGAGGCGCAGATGCAGATACTGAGCCCGCATCGCCGCGACTTACACCTTTTTTGGAAATAGACAGGAATCTAACACAGTAAATAATGAGCGTAAGCCCTATTAGCACGACGAACACGGCGCTAAAAGCGATTACGGAAAGCAAAAACGCCCCCCAGATACCTGCTTCAAAGTGAGAAACCAGGTCCACCATCTAAAAAGCCTCCTCAATTGGGGATTATGCCATGCTTGCGCTTAGGCCGCTGCTCGCGCTTCCCTTCGTTCAAAAGCAGCGCCTGATAGACGGCCCCCCTCGTCTCTTCTGGCAGTATCACGCGATCTACGAAACCACGAGACGCTGCGATGTAGGGGTTGGCAAAGGCCTCTCTGTATTCCTCTATCTTTTGTTTTAAGGCTGCTTCTTTGTCCTCGGCTTCCTCTATTTCCTTGCGAAAGATGATGTTGGCTGCCCCCTCTGCCCCCATCACCGCTATTTCAGCCTGAGGCCAAGCTAAGACCACATCGGCCCCGAGGTCTTTGCTGCACATGCCTAAATATGCACCACCATAGGCCTTCCTGAGGATCACCGTTATCTTAGGCGCCGTGGCCTCCGAATAGGCATAGAGCATCTTGGCGCCATGGCGGATTATACCGCCGTATTCCTGCGCTGTGCCAGGGAGATACCCCGGGACATCCACAAAGGTCACTATGGGAATGTTAAAAGCGTCACAGAAGCGGATGAAGCGACTCGCCTTATCTGAGGCATCGATATCGAGGCACCCCGCAAGGTGAGCGGCCTGGTTGGCGATTATCCCTATAACCCTGCCGCCCAACCGCGCGAAACCAGTGACCATGTTCCTGGCATAAAGAGGCTGAACCTCGAAGAAGATGCCTGAGTCAACTACGCGGGTGATAACGTCGTGAACGCGATAACCCTTGTTCGGGTTAGTGGGGACGATTTCGCGTAATGATATATCCCCTCGATAGGGATCATCGCCAGTGTCAATTATGGGTGGCTCTTCCACGTTGTTGTTCGGAAGGTATGAAAGTAGAGTGCGAACTTGCGTGAAGCATTCATCCTCATTTGAGGCAAAGAAGTGGGCAACGCCTGAGGTCTGGTTGTGAGTTAGCGCTCCTCCTATCTGCTCAGATGTCACGTCTTCGCCGGTTACGGCCTTTATAACTGCAGGGCCGGTGATGTGCATAATACCGACCTTGTCCACCATAAATACGAAGTCCGTAAGTGCAGGGCTATATACCGCTCCACCTGCACAAGGACCGGCTATGACCGAAAGCTGAGGAACCACCCCGCTCGCTTTTACGTTGCGGAAAAATATCCCGCCGTAACCGGAAAGGGCATCCACCCCTTCTTGAATGCGAGCACCGCCTGAGTCGTTGATGCCGATTATAGGAGCGCCATTCTGCAAAGCCAAGTCCTGCACCTTCCAGATCTTCTTGGCGTGCATCTCGCCGAGCGAACCACCCATCACGGTAAAGTCTTGACTATAGACGTAAACCAATCGCCCGCCGACGGTGCCAAATCCCGTGATCACGCCATCGCCCAAATACTTTCTCTTATCGAGGTCAAAGAGCGTGCAGCGATGTTCGACGAATTCGTCGACCTCCACAAAACTCCCAGGGTCTAAAAGCTTTTCAATTCGCTCCCTGGCGGTGAGCTTGCCCTTCTCGTGCTGCTTCTCTATAGCCTTGCTCCCGCCGCCCTGCTTTACTGTCTCCCTCTTCTTCAAGAGGTCTTCGCACAGGACATCTATGCCTTTTTCAGGCATAACCCCAACCCCCTTTTTAACGTTTGCGCTCTGAAAGTTCCAACAGCACGCCGTTTGCGGCTTTTGGATGAATGAAAGTGATCCTTGCCCCGCCAGCTCCATAACGAGGCTTTTCGTCAGTCAGGCGAACCCCGTTGGCTTTGAGCTCTCTTATAGCCTCTTCTATATTTTCAACGCGTATCGCTATATGGTGGAGGCCTTCTCCTCGCCTTTCCAGAAACTGCGTCACTGGGCTATCGCTTGAGATTCCTTCGAGCAATTCTATCTCTGTGTCGCCCAAGGGAAGAAAGGCCGTCACTACCTTCTGATCAGGCACCTCTTCCCTTCCCGTGCACTTGATGCCGAGCACTCCCTCCCATAGCTTTAATGTCTCATCGATACTTTTAACCGCTATTCCAATATGATCAACACATATAGGCTTCAAAGAATTCACCTCCGCTTGACACACAAGAGTTCAGCTTTTAATAATTTACACCTCGGCAAAGCGCCTTGATTCCACCGCTCCCTTTAGCCATTCTATAATATCCTTGGTGGATGTTCCAGGGCCGAACACTGCTTTAACGCCCATATTAAGTAGAATTGGTATATCCTCTTCTGGGATAACGCCACCACCAAAAACGATGATATCGGTTGCGTTCTTTTCTTTTAACAGCTCAATCACTCTTCTAAAATAGTACTCATGAGCACCAGAGAGGATCGAGAGCCCGATGGCGTCGGCGTCCTCTTGTATGGCGGTTTCAACGATCTGCTCGGGTGATTGTCTCAAGCCCGTGTAGATAACCTCCATGCCAGCATCGCGCAGCGCACGAGCCACCACCTTAGCTCCTCTGTCGTGTCCGTCCAAACCTGGCTTCGCTATTATAACCCTTATCTTGCGGCCTTCCATGGATTATCCCCTCCCACTCATTTGACGGCATCACAAGACGACGTTCTCGCGATATTCGCCGAACTCTTCGCGAAGGACGCCACATATTTCACCTTCAGTGGCATAGGCCTTAACAGCGTCTAATATCCGAGGCACGAGATTCATGGAGCTGTCCCTCGCGACCTCTCGAAGCAGCTCGAGAGTCTCCTTGACGCGCAGGTTATCGCGCCTCGCGCGGAGGGCCTTAAGTCTTTTTATCTGCTCTTCTGCAACTTTAGGATCGACCCTGAGGATCTCGGGGCGCTCGCCTTCCTCGGCAATCTGGAATTTGTTAACCCCAACAACTATTTGTTCGCCTTCTTCCACAGCCCTCTGGTAAGAATATGCAGCATCCTGGATTTGCTGCTGCACATAGCCCTTCTCTATAGCCACTACCATGCCGCCCAAGTCGTCGATCTTCTTGATATATTCCTGGGCTTGACGCTCTATCTCATTCGTGAGCCACTCTATATAATAGCTTCCTGCTAAAGGATCGACAGTGTTAGCAACTCCTGACTCATAGCCAATTATCTGTTGAGTCCTGAGGGCTATGCGGACGCTCCTTTCTGTAGGCAAGGCCAGCGCCTCATCGAAGCTGTTGGTGTGAAGCGATTGAGTGCCACCGAGTACGGCTGCCATGGCCTGGAGAGCCACGCGCACTATGTTGTTTTCGGGCTGCTGAGCCGTCAGAGTGCAACCTGCCGTTTGCGTATGGAAACGGAGCATTTGAGCGCGCTCATTGCTAACTCCGAAGCGATCCATCAAGATCTTCGCCCACAGACGGCGGGCCGCACGGAACTTGGCTACTTCTTCCAAAAAGTCGTTATGAGAGTTGAAGAAAAATGATAGGCGCTCACCGAAAACGTTAGGATCGAGGCCTGCCTTTACGGCCGCATCTACATAGGCTATACCATCAGCCAAAGTAAAGGCTACCTCTTGAACAGCAGTGGAGCCAGCTTCACGAATATGGTAACCAGAGATGGAAATGGTATTCCACTTTGGCACGTATTCGCTACAAAACGCAAAGGTATCCACGACAAGGCGCATGGATGGTGCAGGCGGGAATATATAAGTGCCCCTTGCAATATACTCTTTTAGTATATCATTTTGAATCGTCCCAGAGAGCCGCTCTGCCGAAACCCCTTGCTTTTCACCCACAGCTATATACATCGCCAGGAGTATTGCCGCAGGGGCATTTATAGTCATAGAGGTAGAGACTTTATCCAAGGGTATGCCCTCGAAGAGGTGTTCCATATCCTCCAGACTGTCTATGGCAACGCCCACCTTGCCCACTTCTCCTTGGGCTAACGGGAAGTCTGAATCGTATCCGATCTGAGTTGGCAGGTCAAAGGCCACAGAAAGGCCCGTTTGCCCTTGTTCCAAGAGGTAGCGATAACGCTTGTTTGATTCCTCGGCGGTCCCAAACCCCGCATACTGGCGCATCGTCCAAAGCCGACCGCGGTATAGAGTCGGTTGAACCCCCCTGGTAAACGGATATTCTCCAGGAAAGTTCAGGTCCCTCAGGTAATCCATATCTTTGATGTGTTCGGGTGTATACGCCCTATCTACTGGAATGCCGCTTATCGTGGTAAAGGTTCCTCTTCTTTCGGGATGTCGAGCGATGGTCTTTTTAACGACTTCATCATATTGCGCTCTCGCCTCTGCAATGCGCTTTAACTCGTTATCTTTAAACAATATGCTCGCCTCCTTACCCTGCGCTACAAGTATACAATACAGAAGAAATATTGAAAGGCTTACCCCAAATGTTTAATCGTTCAACGATGATAGCGTTTTTATTATCAACCTACCTTTAAAAAAAGGCAAGTCCTTTGGAGAAAATACAGACTTTTCTATACAAAACAAATAAAAACCGCCCTTGGCTTAAAATCTCCAAGGGCGGCAAAATCACCGATGTTATAGCACTACTCCCACAATCCCAACTCTTCAAGCTTGCCCTGCGATGGTACGCCCTCGGCAGTCCACCCACGTAGGGCATAATAATCTACAAGCATCCGGCCGAGGTGGGGTATGCTGCCAGCTGCCGCTCCGGTCTTTTTGTCGTGAACCCCCAGTCTGGGAGGAAGTACGTCGTCTTTGCGCGTTATGCCCAACATATAACCGTACATCCTCTTTAGATTGAAATTGCGTTCTCCGGCTTTCATGAGATCATAACCGGATATCCCCCACCCCGTAACCGAAGTTATCCAACCAGCTATCGCATTTGGCCCCGCCGCATCCTTAGCACGAATGAGAAATTTGCACAACCCAAGATTGTTGAAGGTTTCCATAAAATTCTGCATAAGATAGGCTATTTCGGCTTTATTCTCGACACCGTGGCGCTCAAAGGGCTTATCGAAACCCAAAGCAGAAAGCGCAAATACCCCCTGCTCAGCGAAGTAACCGAGAGCTTCAAGGTGACAGGCACCTCTGTTAGCCGTGGCATAATTTACGGCCATAGAGGTAAATGCCCTCGGATCATGATAAGCATATTCCAGGCCTTTGGTCTCCACGGCAAACTCCTTAGCGAGGCCGCCAAGTTGACTCGAGGCACGCCTTACCCCTTGGGATAAAAAGGCTCCAAAGCCTTCATCGTGGCCTATCAATTCCACCAGCTTCAAAATAACCTCGCCGTCACCCCAACGGATCTCCATCCCACCGGTATCTTCTTTGGTAATGAGCCCATTTTCGTAACATTCCATGGCCCATCCTATCACGCCAGCTGTGGAGATCGTGTCCAATCCCAAGCGGTTGCATAGGTCGTTTGCGGCGCATATGACGTTTAGATCTTCGTTCAAAAGATTGGCGCCGAAGCCGTCGCAGGTTTCATATTCGGGGCCGTGGCAAATTGTGCCGGCGTGAGGCCCTATTTCTACACGCACATCCTTGCCGCAACGGATGGGACAGGCAAAACAGCCGTAGTGCGAAACAAAAACGGTCTCGGCTATCTTCTGACCGCAAGTCTTAGCTGCCCCTTCTTCCCAAGAGCCCAGCGACCAGTTGCGGATAGAAAGGTCTCCGTTTGCCTCTACGCCCATAAGCCCTCCGGCGGTGCCGAAATCCGTAAGACCTTTGGCGTTCGTCCTCACGATAGGAGTAAACTCGCGTATCGAAGCAGAAAGTTTTCCCCTATCCTTTATGGGGACCTGCGAGGTTCCTTTTACTACGACAGCCTTTAAATGCTTAGATCCCATTACCGCTCCCATACCGGTCCGACCGGCTGCTCGCGTTTGATGTCCTCCGGTCATAACGCCGGAGATGAGGACTTTCCTTTCTCCGGCGGGGCCGATGCACGCTACTTGGCATTTATCTCCGTGCCTTTTGCATAATCGATCGCACGTTTCATAAACATCGAACCCCCAGAGATCAGAAGCATCCTTTAGCTCAGCTCTGTCGTCTTCCAAAAGCAGATAAAGCGGCGCTTTGGCGCTGCCGCGAATGACAATGCCATCGTAACCCGTCTTTTTTAGTTCTGCGCCGAAGAAACCGCCCATGGTAGCCTCTCCCCATATACCGGTCAAAGGCGATTTGGCGCATACAGAAGTCTTACAGGC
>CAYTKB010000059.1:0-11746 GCA_964438265.1 uncultured Acetomicrobium sp.
CGTAGCGGTCTCTTTGACGAGACGCACAGCCTCCTTGAGGCTATGATACTTGTTCCTGTCCACCTTCTCCAAGAGAGACGCATAACGCTTACTCACCCTTGCCATATTTTCAACCTCCCAGTGGTCGTAACGGGCTTTTACCCTGCCACAATTGCTTACTCTGATATCTCAATTCCCATCGAGCGCGCTGTCCCTTCGATCATCCTCATAGCGGCTTCAATATCGGTCGCGTTAAGATCTCCTTTTTTGGTCTGGGCTATTTCCTTGATCTGCTCCCTTGTTACCTTGCCCACCTTGACCCTGTTGGGCTCGCTCGATCCCTTTTCTATGCCTAATGCTTTCTTCAAGAGCACGCTGGCCGGGGGGGTTTTGAGCTCAAACGTGAAAGTTCGGTCGCCATACACGGTGATCACTACAGGTATAATCATGCCCGGCTGATCAGCCGTTTTAGCGTTGAACTGCTTGCAAAACTCCATGATGTTGAGGCCATGCTGCCCGAGGGCCGGCCCAACCGGAGGAGCCGGAGTAGCCTTGCCCGCAGGCAACTGGAGCTTAATCTGCGCTACCACTTTTTTAGCCATCTTTTACTTCCCTCCATAACCGCTTAAACCAAAGATCGTCCTTCAGCTATACCTTCTCAAGTTCGCTGTAATCCGCCTCTACCGCCGTCTCCCTTCCGAAGACCGATACGGAAAATTTAACCTTCCCTTTATCGTGAAGGACTTCCACGACAGGCCCCGCTTGACCCTCAAAAGGACCACTCTTGACTCGGACGACATCGCCCGGCTTCAGATCTATCTCAACTCTCGGTTTGATCTGCTCTTTGTCCAATCTCCCCAAGATCTCCTTGACTTCCCTCTCGGAAAGCGGCACGGCGTTGGTCCCCGTGCCCACGAAACCCATAACGCCTGGCGTATGCCTCACGACATACCACGACTGGTCATCGAGGATCATCTCGACCAAAACATAGCCCGGGAAGACCTTCCTCCTCTGATGCTTTGCCTTACCGCCTTTAACGTAGATGCGCTCTTCTACGGGCACGAGGACGTTGAAAATTTTATCCCCCATCCCCATAGAAGCTATGCGCTGCTCGAGGTTGGCTTTAACCCTATTTTCATAACCTGAGTAGGTTTGCACTATATACCATCGACGTTCGGGCTTCTCTTTCATCGCCGACAAAGGAGCCTCTTCTGACTCCCCCACCTCCTGTTCGGCGATTTCCATATTGCGCCTCATTTTATCAGTCATCATCCCAATTTTATAACTTTTGAGAAGAAGGCAGTCAAGACAACATCTATTACGCCCAAATAAGCAGCCACCAGGAGGGTAACGCCTATCACTATGAGCGTAGAATACCACACCTGTTGTCTGCTCGGCCATGTGACTTTCTTGAGTTCGGCTCTAGCCTCACGAATAAAGGCCATCAACTTCTTCACCCCGTTAGCCTCCCTTGTGGGACAGCAAAAGATTATCATAGGTGAAAACAATTAGCAACTATCTTTGGATCTCACGATAAACCTAACACGAATCTGGCGATCCTAAAATATATAATAAGCCCGCATACATCTACGACAGTGGCTATAAACGGACCTGACATGACGGCCGGGTCGACTCGGAAGAACTTGGCGATTACGGGCAGCGCTATCCCAGCCAAATTGCCCAACAACACCACAGCAACAAGCGCGAAGGCTACGATGACGGCTACGTCTGGACCCGTATGAAGCATATAAGCCCTTACAACAGCCAATATAGCCAGGGCACCGCCCAACAACAGGCCGGTAAGCGTTTCGCGGGTAAACACCCTCCAGAGGTCGTGCCAATCGATCTCCCCCACCGTCATACCCCTTATTATGAGCGTGGCCGATTGGGTTCCAGCATTTCCGCCCGTACCTATGAGCAAAGGTATAAAATAGGTCAAAGCCACTACGCGCTGTATTTCAAGAGAATACTTCTTCAATACGGAAGAGGTTATAGCCTCTGTTAGAACGCATATTGTAAGCCACATGAAGCGCTTGCGCGCAAGCGTAAAAACGTTGGTGTCCAAATACCCCTCTTCCGTGGGTTGGATACCGGCCATCCTCTCGAAATCTTCGGTGGTCTCCTCCTCAAGGACATCCATTATATCATCAAATGTGATGATGCCGACCAGTCTGTTTTCTTTATCCACGACCGGTATAGTATGAAGGTCATACCTAGCCATGATTCGAGCTACTTCCTCCTGGTCCGTATCGGTGCGGACACAGACTGGATCGGGATTCATTATGGCGCGTACTGGAGTTTGGGGCTCGGCCATGATGAGATCCTCCAAATTCACGACCCCCAAAAGCCGCCTCTCTCTATCTATCACGAAGCACGTGTATATTGTCTCCTTCTTCCGCGCCTGCTGGCGTATACGCCTTATAGCTTCCTCAGCCGTCATATATTCCTTAAGGTCCACAAATTCGGGCGTCATTATCCGCCCTGCGGAGCTCTCGGGGTAATTCAGGAGTTCGTTAGCAATGTCTCTTTCTGCAGGCGACAGCTTGAGGAGGAGTTTCTTCACCGTCTTAGCTGGCAGCTCGATTTCGTTGTCAGTAAAATGATCTAAGAGCTCCTCGCGAGCCGAGCCCTCTAAGTGCTCGAACACTTCTATTGCCAGATCCTTGGGCAACAATCTGAATAGAAGCACACGCGTCCTTGGAGGGATCACATCCAACATTTCGGCAAGGTCCGGAGGTTCCATGCTCGACAATAAACGCTTAATGGCCATATAATTCCCTCTGGCCAAGAGCTCTTGAAGTTTAGGCACAAGTTCCTGCCAACGCTCCTCCATAACATCACCCCCACTTGGAGCACAAGATGTGGTTTATATGAAATTGACATGAGGGTGGGCCTGCGGTTGATTAAAAAGAATGGGCCCGCACCCCAAAGCATAACACCGGAGGCGGGCAATAATAGAGGAAGGGAGGGGATTAGGCCGTTCCGGTGCCTGAGCTTTCTCTTACGCTGTTAGAAAGCGCGCTTATACTACTCGGACCATCGCCGCTTACCATTTCCATCTCCTCGCAAATGCAGGTTGGAATCTGGTGCAGATTCACGCAAAACCAAGGAAAAAGAGGCGGGATACAACCGCCCCCGCCTCTTTTCAAACGCTCTTCGTTAACGCTTCGAGTACTGGTACATCGCACGAGCCTTGCGAAGGCCGAATTTCTTGCGCTCCACCATGCGCGGGTCGCGCGTGAGCATGCCAGATTTCTTGAGCGCCGGGCGCAAATCTGGGTTGAGCTTGATGAGGGCTCTGGCTATCCCTAAACGCACTGCCCCGGCTTGACCGGTAAGGCCTCCGCCTTTGGCCTGCGCCAAGACATCCACCCTGTTCTCAACTCCGGCCGTCTTCAAAGGAGCTAATACTTGAAGCTGCCACGCGACACGGGGGAAATACTCCTTCACAGGCCTGCCATTTATCAGAACCTGTCCCTCTCCAGGACGCAATCGCACACGAGCTATGGCAGTCTTTCTCCTGCCAGTACCCCAATAATAGGGCGTAGATAGCGGCACGCACTCTACCTCCTTTCTCTAAGCTTCAAGCCGAAGCTGCTCGGGCTTTTGAGCGGCATGAGGATGCTCTGGCCCACGGTAGACTTTTAACTTTCGATCGTACCCAAGACGATTGTGCGGGAGCATTCCTCTGACGGCGCGCTCCACCAAGCGCTCCGGCCGCTTTGAGAGCATCGTCCCCAAAGATGTGGCTTTTAGACTGCCCTTATAACCGCTGTGGCTGTAGATGACGGACCTCTCTGCCTTTTTGCCGGTCAACTTGACTTTGTCGGCATTGACAACGATCACGAAATCGCCACAATCCACATGGGGTGTATAAGTCGGTTTGTGCTTCCCCGCAAGTATATGAGCCACAAACACGGCTAAGCGGCCCAGGGGGATATCTTTAGCATCCACCACATACCACTTGCGCTCCACGTTCTCCTTTTTAGCTACATAAGTACGGCTGCCTATCACGATTCTTCACTCCTATCAAAAGCAAAAACTCGCACAAAGCGAGGCTTGACTATTCTATAAAGGGCGCCCTGTTCTGTCAACTCCACATTTAAAGGTCATACCAGCGCGGCGTCTGAGATCAGAGGACGCGGCGCAAAAGCGGATTTTCCACGATGCCAGGAAGCCGCCCTCTCTTAGCCATCGGCATTCCAGCGACCATCTTTATATCCATCGTCATGTCGATCGCCTTGGCATGGGCTATATAGCTTCCGACCCCGAAGAAATCGGCTCCAGCCTGAGCCAGCTCTCTGATGCGATTAGGAGAAAGCCCGCCAGAGACTACAATCTTGACATCGGCAAAGCCAGCTTTGTCGAGCCGCCACCGCACCTCGCGCACCAGTTCCGGCGTGACGCCTCCCCGTTCCCCAGGCGTATCGAGCCTTACGCCGGCAAGTTTGCCGCCTAAAGCCCTTGCTACCCGAAGTGACTCTTCGGCTTCGTCTTTAAACGTGTCCACCAATATAGTGCGCGCTTCTTCCTCGGGGATGCATTTGTCGTACAAGAGGGCCAGTTCGACGGTATCGCCCACTATCAGGATAGCAGCATGAGGGATAGTGCCTTGCGGATCTATCCTCGCCAGTTTAGCTCCAAGTATACAGCTGGCGGACGAACACCCGCCTACGGCCACTGCGACGCGCTCCATCACGGGTGCCACGGCTGGATGGACATGCCGCGCGCCAAAACAGAGGACCGGCCTGCCCTCGGCTGCCTCTACGCACTCTCGAGCAGCTGTCGCCCAGCTGCTCGAGCTGGCCAATATACCCAAAATGGCCGTTTCGTATATGCCGAAGGCGCCGTAGGGTCCGTGGATACGCAAGACCACATCCTTCGCTTTGAACGGCGTCCCTTCAGGCAAAGCATAGACTTCCACTTTCGACTCCTTCAGCAGGTTTAGCGCTTCGTCGAGCCCTGCGAATATGCCGTCATATCGAGGGAAAATCTCCGCCACCACTGGCACCTCGAGCTTGCCGCAGGCTCGCAATATATCGATCGTCTTTACAAAATAGACATCAGTCGTGTGGCCTGCCATGATCTCCTCATGAGTGGCGCTCGCAAAGGGGCGCTCGGGAGAAATTTGCAGGGCGTGCACTTCCTCAAGCATCTCAAGCCTTTTGACCATGGGCCTCACCTGGATCCGACGATCACTAACAAGAGAGATGTCACCATGAACACACCTGTCAAGATGACGGTTGCCTTGCTCAGCATCGATAACCTCTGCCATTGTCCCCCTGACATATCGGCCTGAGTGCCACCGCCGAAGATGCCCGAAAATCCTCCTGCTTTTCTATGCTGTAATAATATAACAGCAATTAAAACAGCACAAGATATCACATGAATGACCATAAGAAAAATCCTCATCGTTAAAACCTCCCTTCGATAATGCCTTTATCGGATAAAACAAACTAAAATCCGCCTGATGAAAGCAATTGAGAAAGAGCACGGGCCGCCACAGCCCTGTGAGAGATGAGGCTCTTCGTCTTTGGACCGAGCTCAGCAAAGCTCACCTCGTAGCCTATAGGCACAAAGACCGGGTCGTAACCAAAACCAAGACTACCAGAGGGTTCAAAAGCTATTTTACCCCAACAGAAACCCTCTGTTATCCACACCTGAGCTATTTGGGGCAAAACCAGGCTTAGGGCTGCCACAAAGCGGGCCCTTCTGTTCTCCCTGCGACCCAGCTCGTCGAGCAGTCGACGAATGCGGCTTTCGTCATCTTCGGCCACCCTCGAAGAGAAGATGCCAGGCCTCCAGTTGAGCGCTTCAACCTCTAACCCACTGTCATCGGACATGGCAGGCATGCCTGTGCCTTTGCTCCAGGCCCTCGCCTTAATCAAGGCGTTTTCGGCGTAACTCTTCCCGCTCTCCTCGACATCGAGACCCCTCGGAAGGACCTCCGACCCGAAGAGCAGCTCGATGTTCGCCCATTCAAACAACCTTTTCATCTCTTCGTATTTATGCTCATTGCCGCTGGCGAAGACTACCTGCAATTTCAACGGCTTTCCACTCCTCCGACGAGAGCTGAAGCGACTTTTCTTGAATTTTTATCAATTCCTCTATTCCGCGCCGAGCCAAGTCCAGCATGGAATACAAATCATCGCTCGCAAAGGCGCCCTCCTCTGCCGTTCCCTGTATCTCAATGAACTGAAGCACCTCATTCATGACGACGTTGAAATCGACGGATGCTTTGCTATCTTCCTCGAAGCAGAGATCGAGCATCAACCTTCCATCCGCTATACCGCTGCTGACTGCTGCGATGAAGTGAGCAACGGGTATGCACATGAGTTTCCCTTCGTGCCAAAGCCAGCGCAAGGCATCCACGAGGGCCACAAACCCTCCGGTTATGGCGGCCGTTCGCGTTCCTCCATCTGCTTGAATCACATCGCAATCTATCCATATGGTGCGCTCGCCCAACTTGGGCAGAACTACCGCGGCTCGCAAGCTGCGCCCGATGAGCCTTTGGATCTCCTGGCTACGCCCGGTTACCTGCCCTTTTATCACGTCTCGGGGAGTGCGCGAAGCCGTAGCGCGCGGCAACATCGCATATTCCGCGGTTACCCATCCTTTGCCGCTGCCGCGAAGAAACTGAGGGGTCTTCTCCTCGATCGACGCAGTGCATATGACCTTCGTATCCCCAAAAGACACCAGGGCAGAACCCTCAGCGTAACGGTTGAAACCTCTCTCGATCCGCACAGGCCTGAGTTGATCTAAAGCCCTGCCATCAACTCTTGATGTCATCGTTCAGGCGATGCGAGCTGCCATGGCACAGACATGTCCACGGGCAACTGCTCGGTAACCTCCCTTCCGTTGACCAAGAAGCGCACCTGCTGTAGCGGTTTGAAGTTGTCTACCACAGTGCGCACAATGCTCGTAACGACGAGCAGCGCGCTATCCGCCTGTAGTCTTTTGATGGAATCATAAAACGCCGCGTTGAGATCGAGGTAAAGCATCTCGCCTCTCCTGAAAACATGCAACACGCGAGACTCTCTGCCCACGAGGTTCTCTTGAGCCAAGAGAGTCAACAAGCGATCTATCGTCTTGGCTATATCCTCTTCTGCTATGCTGGGCAGGAAAGAGTAGCTGCTTTCCACAAGCTCCCCGTCTTTAGGCACGTATAAAGCTACTTCGACCTGCACCAAGGATCCATCGCCCTCGCCAACGTCAGTTTGAGCCCCTTGAGGCGTCTCAAAAATTGCCCTTCCCAAGAAGAAACGCACAGCCAGATCGGTAACGAAATAACCCAGCGAAAAGCACAACAAAACAACAGCAACCCATGCTGCGATCCTCATCGGCCAAGGCGCTTTTTTTGGACGCTCCCTTTCTGCCGCCGCAGCACTGCGCCTGGGCAACTGATTTTTCTCATCGGGGCGATCAATCTCTTCTACCATCTCCACCTTCCTTTCCGTCTACCACTCAGCGCAGGTATGATTCTATACCATCAGCTATGGCACTTGCCAGTTTCTGCTGATGAGACGGATTCGACAACAACTTGGCCTCGCTCGAGTTGGTGATATATCCCATTTCGAGCAGAACAGCGGGCATGGCTGCGCCCCTCAAAACGAAGAAGGGGGCCTGAGCCACCCTGCGCACCGATATGCCTTTATTTGAAGTGCATCTGTGCAATACCTCCGCAAAAGACGTGCTCTCCACGATCTTCGCATTCTGCTCCATATCGCCCAATATTTGAAGGAGCATCCGCGTCTTTTTGTCGGCGGCCTCCACCGATAGGCTCCCGTCTTCCAATTCTCGGTTCTCCAATATTGCGAGCTGCAGGGCATCTTTATCGGTGGGAAGGGCCATTAAATAAATCTCAAACCCCTTAGCCTGTCTGCCAGCGGGAAGGGCGTTGCAATGAAGACTCACAAAAACGCTTGCGTTGTATCTGTTGGCCATCTCAGTCCGCTCGTTCAGCTTAAGGTACCTGTCATCGGACCTCGTCAAACAAACTTCGAATCCCTTGTCCTTCAATATAGAGGCGACCTTCTTCGCTACGGATAGGTTTATCTCCTTCTCCCTGAGGCCGTTGGCTGTAGCGCCCGGATCCTTGCCTCCGTGACCAGCATCCAACACCACGACAGGCCTGCCTTGTGGGACAGCCCGAACGGGCGCAGCTTGAACCGGCCTCGACGCAGAAGGCGGCAAAGGTTTAGCCTTATCCGCTTCACTTAAATAAAAATCCACCACATACCGCGGCGGGTCGAGAAGAGGGAAATGCTTGACAACCCCATCCTCGTAGAGAAAGGAGAGCACTGCCCTGTTCCCGGACTTAACAGAAGAAACCTTTATCGAGGAGGTATAGGGATTGTCAGGATTGTCGAACCCTTGCAGGTCCGCATCGCTGAAGACGAGCTCGATCTTTCCCTCCGATTCTCTCACCTGTGGCCACAACGGCGAGGATAAATCTATCACAGCCCTTATCTGCTCACCAGGCTTGCCCCAGCGTAACCCGTAGAGGGTCAGTTTCGAAGGGGCGCCGGGCAGCGGCGTTTGAGGCTTTTCTTTAGGCGGGGTCTGTGTTGGTTCAACGGCACTTTTGCTTTTACCATCGGAAGACATCTCTACGACACCGGCCCATCTGTATTCTCGGCCGAGGAAGCGGGAAAAGACTCTAACCGCAAATCTCGCCTCCACCCACCAATGTCCCCCCTCGACGAGCACCACAGAGGGGAGAGGCACGATCTGAGAGTTAAGCCTGGCCGCCGAGGCGTTCTTGACAAACTCAAGGTGCGAGCCGCCTTTTTCGAACACGAGCGAATCCTCATCCAAAGTCGCGGAACAACCCAAAAGCTCACCCATTACATCCACGGGAGCCAAGGTCTCATTCCCGCGCTCCCGCACCTCTATATCTCCCACGATTTGATTCCCCTCCCAGAGCCTCCAACCTTGAGCTCCCCAGAGAGGTAACGCAGTCGCAAAGAACATCAAGCTCACGAGGGCTATTCTACTTGCCCGCCACAGCAATTCCTTCCACCACCATAGAGCATCCGCCTATGCTTCCGAAGAACTTCAGGTCGTTTCCCAAAACGACGACATGCTTTAGCAACTCGAGAATGTTCCCCGCTATAGTAGTCTCAGCGACAGGGGATGCGATCTCGCCGTCCGCTACCAGTGCGCCTTTCACTCCTAAAGAAAAATCGCCGCTCACCGAATCCACGGTATGCAAACCCATCATCTCCGTCACGTACAGCCCGCGCCCAATCTCACTCATAAGCGCTGCCCGAGAGTGCTCGCCCGGCATCGGATAGAGGTTTGTAATATCCACATCGGGGGGTGAGGCCATCCCCCTGGAGGCATTGCCCGTGGATGTCACTCCGTCTTCGTTAGCGTGCCTTATATTATACAGAAACCCCTCGACCTTTCCGCTCTCCATGAGGCAAGTGCGCCTCGTAGGCACCCCCTCGTCGTCAAAGAGGGCCGTTCCCATACCGCCTGGCAACCTGCCATCATCAATGAGTGAAAGGCACGGAGAGGCGATTCGTTGGCCAAGCTTTCCCTTCAAAAGGGACCTGTTCTTATGAATCTGAGAGGCACAAAAGAGCTCCCCCACTATAGCGAGCAACGACGATGTCGCCTCAGGATCCAAGAGTAGAGTGTAGCGCCCGGTCGGCACTGGCTTTCCCCCCAAGACTAAAGCGGTTTTTTTAACAGCGCGCTTCGCCACAAAAGCATGATTCAGCGCAGAGAAGGAATGACTCTCGTCGTCATAGCCCCCCATCTCCACGCTGTCTCCCTCTTGGAGCAATACAGCCACGCCGCAGGAGGCAAAAGTCTCCCTTCGCCAAGCAGCTACCCCAACGCTATTGGCGTAAAACGCCTCTTCCCATCCGTCGCTCCAGGCCGCGCTTCGAACTGAAAGTAGCCTCTTATCCAAAGAGGAGGCCAGTTCCGTCATCTCTCTGCAAATGTGTAAGCGCCGATCATGAGGGAGTCCGCTTAAGATGACAGGATCTTCTAATCGTAGGGCATCGCTCTCGCACTCGCATCCGCAGGATGTATCAGAAAAGAGAGCCACATATGGATCGTCCTTGGCATTGCGACAATTGGATAGGCTCCACTCTATCAAGCTTAGCAGGTCTGCCCGATCGAAGGCATTGCCGTATGCTATTCCCTGGCGACCCGCGGAATCGAGCGTCCGCAGGCTCAAAGCGTTTGCCATGCCGGTAACATCATCCTCTATATTGCCGTCTCGCATGGCCAAATGAGAGCTCTCGCCGCGGAGGTATATCGCGTCTGCACCGAAGGCGCCACGCTTTTTGGCCTCGTCGATGGCCCAGGCGACCAAAGCCTCTATATCTCGGCGTGAGGCATGCAGCATCAGCAAAAAGCCTCCTCAAGTATTATATGGGCCGCTTTGTCCACATCTTCAAAGGAGACATCGTAATGGGTCACCAGGCGGGCCCTTTTCTCGGAAGAGGCGTTAAAGAGAACGCCCCTTGCCCTGCAGCGCCGAGACAGCTCATCAGCAGATAGGCCACCCTCGGGAAGGCTCAAAAATACCATATTCGTCCTCCTGGTCACCGGTTCAACGTAGAGGCCGCCATCTTCCAGCGCTTTAGCCAAAAGTGAGGCCTTCTCATGGTCTTCCCCGATGCGCAGGCGCATCTCTTGAAGAGCAATTACACCGGCGGCCGCCACCACTCCGGCCTGTCTCAAGCCTCCTCCCACTCGCTTCCGCCACTTCCTAGCCTCATGTATAAACGACTTCGAGGCGCATATAAGCGACCCCATCGGCGCGCCGAGCCCCTTTGAAAGACAGAGCTGCACCGAATCCACGATGGAAGAATAGGTCTTTATTTCCGCATCCCAAGCGGCGGCAGCGTTGAAGAGCCTGGCTCCATCCAGGTGCACGGCTAAACCTTTCTCTCTGGCCGCGCTCACCGCCTTAGCAAAATTTTCTACACTTATCGCAACGCCACCGCAGTTGTTATGCGTATTTTCGAGACACAAAAGGACAGCGGGAGCAAAATGGACGTTCTCCGGCCTGCATGCGGCTTTTATATCATCCTGCATCGGAATGCCACCGTCGTCGCTCACCACGAGCGGAACGATGCCCCCCAAGGTCGCCATACCTCCCCCCTCATGGGTATAGATATGGCTCCTCCGCCCAACTATGATGCCGTCTCCTCTCTTGCAATGCGTCAAGAGCGAAACGATGTTACCCATAGTCCCAGACGCGACGTAAAGGGCCGCCTCATGCCCGGCAAGATCGGCGGCATATTCCTCAAGCTTACGAACCGTCGGGTCTTCGCCGTACACATCGTCGCCCACCTCGGCATTTGCCATGGCCTCCCTCATCTTCTGCGTAGGTTTTGTAACCGTATCGCTTCTAAGATCTATATACATCGCCTTGCCTCCCCAAAATTTAAATTCTTCGTAAATTTATGCCCAATTCGTCCCATGGAATGATTTCATCGGGTATCGCAATACCGATATCGACGCCTGGGCGGTTCTCTCCGTGAAAGTCGCTCCCGGCAGTGGGGCGCAGCCCCAATTCATCTGCCAACCTCAGGAAGCGGAACACATCCTCTCCCTTGTGGTGAGCCGAGTAGCATTCGAGTCCCCATAAACCAGCGGCCTTAAGTTCTCTAAGGATGCGAAAAAGCTCCTCATCTCCAGCATCGATTTCGCCAGGATGGGCCAACACGGACACACCCCCGCTCTTCGAAATGAGGTTGATGCACTCAAGGGGCGAAAAGCGGACTCTCGGCACATAAGC
>CAYTKB010000060.1:0-11662 GCA_964438265.1 uncultured Acetomicrobium sp.
GGCCATGAGACCTCTTATACCGGCCATCTGCGCGAGCTGGCTCTTGCTGCCCCGCGCTCCCGATTCGACCATCAGTTTAAGCGGATTGGTATCGTCCATGTCCTCCATTATATGATCTGCAATACGCCTCGCCGCATCGGACCAGAGCAGCTCTTTTTGTCTCAAATATTCTTCCTCTGTGAGCACGCCCATGCCATATTGGTTATAAAGCTCTTCTTCCTGAGCCAAGGTCTCTTTGACGATCTTGTCCTTCTCGGGCGGAATGACCACGCTGTTGACGTTGAAGCTCGCGCCGGAATTGGTGGCCCATCGAAAACCCAGAGCTTTCACGGCATCCAACATCTGCACCATCGAGGCATGTTCGACTTTGTCGTGAGCCACTTCAAAGAGCTTGCTGATGGCTTTTTTATCGAGCCTCTCGTTGATAAAGGGCAGTTCAGCCGGCATTGCGCTGTTAAACAAGACCCTTCCCGGCGACGTCTCTATCCACTCTCCATTATTTAAGAGAAACTTGATTTTGCTGTTTATATGAACTATGCCATGATCCAATGCCGAGAGGACGTCGTCTGTATCCTTGAAATGCATACCTTCGCCTTTGAGGCCGTCTCTCATGCCGGTTAGGTAGTATATGCCGAGGATGATGTCTTGAGTCGGCGTCACAATCGGGCGCCCATGAGCAGGAGAGAGCAGGTTGTGGGCTGAAAGCATGATGACTCTGGCCTCGGACTGCGCCTCCAGGGAAAGGGGGACATGGACAGCCATCTGGTCACCATCGAAGTCAGCATTGAAAGCCGTGCACGCTAACGGGTGAAGGCTGATGGCCTTTCCTTCCGTCAACACCGGCTCAAAAGCTTGAATACTCAATCTATGAAGGGTGGGCGCTCTGTTCAGGAGCACGGGGTGGTCTTTTATGATCTCCTCCAGCACGCCCCAAACTTCGTCGCTTCCTCTCTCGATCATGCGCTTGGCGCTTCTCATGTTCACAGCCAGACTGTTCTCGACTAATTTGTGCATAACGAAAGGCTTAAAGAGCTCCAGCGCCATTTGCTTTGGCAAGCCACATTGATAAATTTTCAAATTTGGGCCTACGACTATTACAGAACGACCTGAATAGTCGACTCGTTTGCCGAGGAGGTTCTGACGAAACCTCCCCTTCTTGCCGCGCAAAAGATCAGTCAAGCTTTTGAGCGGCCTGTTGCCCGCACCGAGGACGGCCTTGCCGACCCTTCCGTTATCGAAAAGCGCGTCTACGGCCTCCTGCAGCATCCTCTTCTCGTTGCGTATTATGATCTCCGGGGCCTTGAGCTCCTGGAGCTTCTTCAACCTGTTGTTACGATTTATGACGCGACGATAGAGATCGTTCAAGTCAGAGGTGGCAAATCTACCTCCATCTAATTGAACCATGGGTCGCAATTCGGGCGGTATGACAGGCAGCACTTCCAAGATCATCCATTCGGGCTTGTTGTCGCTCTTCCTGAAGTCTTCGACCACCTGAAGGCGCTTTATAAGCTTGCGCTTTCTTTGTCCCGAACTTTCAGCGATCTCCTCCCTGAGGGAAGCAGCCAATTCGCCCAGATTGAGCTGCTTCAAGAAGGTCAACACACCCTCCGCTCCTATGCCGGCTGAGAACTCCTTATCGTAGGCGCTGCAGAGGCGTTCCTCACTCTCCGTTATTATATCACCATGCTCGAACGGTGAATTGCCTTTGTTTATAACGAGATAACACGCATCCTCTACTGCGACTGTCTCCTGTCTGGCGGAAAAGCGCCCAGGATATTTGCTCATGTAGAGTTGGTATTCGCTCGACGAGATTATGTCGCCCTTAGCGAAAGGCAGATGAACCACGGCAGTGACGACAAAGGCCTCCTGCTTTCCCACCATAGCCCGCTCGGCCTGTGGTTCTGCTCCCTCCTCCCTGAGTTTCTCCAACCTTGAGGCGGGAATTACGCCTCCCTCTTTCGGCAACGTCCCCTCATCTGACGAGGAGAGGATGAAGGCTGGTTCCACCTTGAAGATCCCTTCTCCATACTCCGCCCTGTAGCGATTCACCTGCTGGAGAGAGAGCAGGTCTCCCTCTTCCAAAGAGATATCGTCCACTTCGACGATGCGGTAAGCTTCTTCGGCCTTAAATTTTGGGTCGTAATGGGAGTGAATCCGCTCCTCGCATGCAGGTATCAGATCACCGCGGTGCGCTAAGTCCACCCTGCGCCCCTCTATAACCACTTTGTAGAGTATCTCGTGCCTCCTGACAGGGGCAAAATATACCACTCTTTCGAGATCTTTGGTGGCCGCACCCACGAGCAAGCTCAACCTGCTGGGAATACCCCGCAAATACCACAGGTGGACGACCGGTGCAGCCAATTCTATATGGCCCATCCGCTCTCGGCGCACGCGGCTATCGGTGATCTCCACGCCACAGCGATCACAAACAATTCCCTTAAACTTAGGGCCTGTGCGCTTGTATTTACCACAGGCACACTCATAGCTGCGAACGGGACCGAATATGCGCTCGCAAAAGAGCCCATCCTTTTCTGGCCTCAACGTCCTGTAATTGATCGTCTCAGGCTTTTTCACTTCACCGCTCGAGAGCTCACGAATTCTCTCGGGGCTAGCCAAGCGAATGCGGATGCCCGCTATTGCACGCTGAGCCATTTAGGCTTCATCCTCCTCTGAATCACTGTCTCCTTGTGAGGAGCCTCCAAATATCATGGCCTCCGTTACTTTGACCTTGCGAGAGTCAGGCTTATCTTTAACAGCCTTTTCTTTCTTCCAACCGGCTTCCTCTGAAATCTCCTCTATGGAGGGACCCAATCTAAACTCCCTTTCCTCTTCCTCCTCAGCGACGAGATCGCCAACCGTCCCGTCGTCATACAAGACCTCCACGTCCAGTGCAAGTCCCTGGAGCTCCTTGACCAACACTCGGAAGCTCTCCGGTATGCCGGGCTCGCCCAAATCTTGCCCTTTGACTATTCGCTCATACGTCTGCAGGCGCCCTCGTATGTAGTCGGACTTCACGGTCAACATCTCCCGCAGCGTGTGAGCAGCGCCATAACCTTCCAATGCCCAAACTTCCATCTCTCCAAAGCGCTGACCTCCGAATTGGGCCTTTCCGCCCAAAGGCTGCTGCGTGATGAGGCTGTAAGGTCCAACGGAGCGGGCGTGAATCTTGTCGTCCACCAGATGGATGAGCTTGAACATATACATGTAACCCACGGTTACCTTGCCTTCCATAGGCTCTCCGGTGCGTCCATCGTAAAGGGTGATACACCCGTCTGGCGTCATGCCGGGGTACTTCTCGTTCATATCTCCTATGAATTCAAAGATCTCCCTCTCATTAGCGCCCTCAAATACGGGCGTAGCTATATAAACGCCCTTACAATACGCCCCGAAACCCATGATCGTCTCCAAAACTTGACCCAAGTTCAAACGGCTCGGCACGCCGAGCGGATTCAAAACCACGTCCACAGGAGTCCCGTCGGGCATATACGGCATATCCTCCACGGGCAGAATACGGGAAACCACGCCTTTATTGCCATGGCGACCGGCCATCTTGTCGCCCACAGTGATTTTGCGGAGCTGCGCCACTGAGACTTTGACTACATCGTTGACACCGGCCGGGAGCTCATCGCCGTAATCCGCACGAGAGAGGCGCTTTATCGCCACCACTCTACCGCCCTCGCCATGGGGTATACGAAGCGAAGTATCGCGCACTTCTCTCGCCTTTTCGCCGAATATCGCCCGCAGAAGCCTTTCCTCGGGCATCTGTTCGGATTCTCCCTTCGGGGTAACTTTACCGACCAAGATGTCTCCGGCCTTCACCTCGGCTCCGATGCGAACTAAGCCGTTTTCGTCCAGATTCTTGAGGGAATCTTCGCCTACGTTGGGTATATCGCGGGTTATCTCCTCCGGCCCGAGCTTCGTGTCTCGCGCGTCCACTTCGTATTCCTCCACATGAATGGAGGTGAAAAGATCCTCTTTCACGAGCCGTTCGCTCACTAATACGGCATCCTCGAAGTTATACCCTTCCCAAGAGACGAAGGCCACTAATACGTTCCTTCCCAGGGCCAATTCGCCACGATCTATAGACTGACCATCGGCTATTGCGTCCCCAGCCGCAACGCTTTCTCCCACTTCCACAATCGGGCGCTGGTGGATGACCGTCCCCTGATTCGACCGAGAGAACTTAACGAGGTTATAGCGATCCACCTCGCCATTCTCCGCTGTCACCTCTATGCGCGCGGCATCGACATACGAAACTACGCCAGAACGCTTCGCTATAACCGCGCAACCTGAGTCTCTCGCCACCTGAGTCTCTATGCCGGTTCCAACCAAAGGAGCTTCCGGTTGAATGAGCGGCACCGCTTGCCTCTGCATATTAGAACCCATGAGGGCCCGGTTTGCGTCGTCATTCTCCAAGAACGGTATCAGCGCCGTCGATATGGAGACGATCTGCTGCGGAGACACGTCAATGAATTGCACTTTCTCTCTGGGCACAGTTACGATGAGCCCTCTGTGGCGGACATAAACCTCTGGCTCCAAAAGATATCCATTCTCGTCGACGGGTTCGTTGGCCCGCCCAACATAATATTCCTCTTCCTCATCGGCTGAGAGATAAACCATTTCGTCAGTCACGCGGCTGTTTACGACTACACGCTTAGGCGTGACCAGAAAGCCATATTCGTTCACCCTCGCGTAAACCGCCAACGAAGTGACCAAACCGATATTTGGGCCTTCCGGCGTCTCTATAGGACAGATCCTGCCATAGTGCGTAGGATGGACGTCCCGGGCCTCAAAACCCGCCCTCTCGCGGCTCAATCCGCCTGGTCCGAGCGCCGAAAGGCGGCGGCGGTGAGTCAATTCGGCCAATGGATTGGTCTGGTCCATAAACTGAGAGAGCTGACTCGACCCGAAGAACTCACGGATGGCCGCCTGTATGGGGCGCACGTTCACGAGGTCTCGCGCCGTCGCAGTCGAGAGATCGGGCACCGTGGTCATCCTGTCTTTCGCTATGCGCTCCATGCGGAGCAAACCTATGCGGATCTGATTCTGAAGGAGCTCGCCCACGGAGCGCACGCGGCGGTTGCCGAGGTGATCTATGTCATCTTCTCGCTCGTTGCCATCTCTAAGGGCAATGAGCTTCAACACGACATTGACAATATCTTGCGGAGTAAGAGTCCTAATGGAATCGGGGATGTTGAGCTCCAAGCGTTTATTGAGTTTGTAACGCCCGACGCGGCCGAGGTTGTATCGCCTCGTATCGAAGAAAAGGCCCTGTATGTACTCTCTGGCATTTTCGAGCCTTACCGGCTCGTTGGGACGCATCCTGCGGAAGATCTCCAACACGGCCTCTTCTGTGTTGGTAGTGTCGTCGCGCTCCAGCGTAGCTGCCAAAGAGCTGTCCACGTTCCACAGGCACACACGAGTCCGTCCCATGTTCCATAAAAGCTCGAGGTGCTCCTTGGTGATTCGGTCATTTTTGGGTATGACTACCTTCCCGGTCTCGTCGATCACGGGCTCGGCCAATAGCTTGCCCTTTACCTCTTCCTCCACGAGATCGACTTCCTCTTTCGTGGCACCGAAGAGGAGCAAGAGCTCATCGTCGTTTGGCACGCCGAAAGCCTTGAGCAGCGTCGTGGTTGGAACTTTTCTGCGATTGTCGATATTGACCGACAGGATCTCGCCAGGTGTGAGGTCGAAATCGAGCCATGCTCCTCGGTCGGGGATGACCTTGGCCTTGTAGACCTCCTGCCCTGGCGACCCCATCTCAATGCTCAAATAGAGACCGGGTGATCGAGAAAGCTGACTTACGACTACGCGCTCCGTCCCGTTGACGATGAAACTGCCCTTCTCCGTCATGATGGGGAAATCGCCCAAATATATCTCCTCTTCCTTGATCTCGCTGGTCTTGCGATTGATCAGGCGTATAGTAGCCCTCACCGGCGAAGACCATGTCAGGTCCCGCCTGCACGCCTCTTCTTGAGAAATGGAAGGGGGGTCAATGTAATAACTCACGAACTCAAGAGCGAATGAACCGTTGTAGCTCTCGATAGGAAACACTTCTTCCAACAACTCCTGTAATCCTTGGGCCTTGCGTCGACCGGGATCCGCTTTGGTCTGAAAGAACCACTCGTAAGAGTTGCGCTGGACTTCGAGCAGATCGGGCATCTCCAACCAATCGCGCGCAGGACCATAAGTCAACCTTTCTCGTCCCTTACCGCTAGGAACAAATCTGGGCATGGGAGAAACCAACCTCCCTGTTTACTTGAGGATTTTGGGGGATCGATAAACCACAGCAAGAGGTAATAATAACACACAAATCATCCTTCGTCAACCCCAGGTTAAGTTGACCAAGGATTACGCCCTTTTCCTGGTGTCGAGGGGGGGACTCGAACCCCCACAGGCGCATTGCCCACTAGAGCCTGAGTCTAGCGCGTCTACCTGTTCCGCCACCTCGACACACCCTCATCAATTTTAGATTTTAACAGCCACGACCGCGGTTTGCAATAGACCGAGATGCCTCACTTAAAATCAAAGCGAAGTTGCCATTCCCCCAAAGACTTCGCCCACGATAGCGCGACAGTCGAGAGGAATCGAGCGCAAGTTGCCAAAAAGAAGCGAGTACAAGTATAGTATAAAAAGGAACAGCTAAAGGGGGGAGGGTCTCGTGAAGGAGATGAAAGTCCTTTCAGAATGGGTATACAGCCCTTGCGAGCCTTATAGAGGGTACACCAGCAAAACCCTTTACGTGAATGTGGGCAATTTGAAGATCGCAGAAAAAAGCGTCACGGAGGAGATGAAAGAGAAGTTCGTAGGCGGTCGGGGCTTCGGCCTCAAGCTCCTATGGGATGCAGTGAGGGATGAAACGAAGTGGAACGATCCAGAAAACGAAATAGTCATATCGGGCGGCCCGCTCTGCGGCATAACGCAATACCCGGGCTCGGGCAAATACTATGCCGTTTTCATATCCCCCTTGACGGATCAGACATACGACAGCAACTCGGGCGGACACTTTGCGCCACTTCTCAAGTTCGCTGGCTGGGATGCCTTGGAAATCCAGGGAAAGGCAGAAAGAGACGTGATCGTTTTCATCGACGGAGATGAGGGAAAGGTCCAAGTCTTGGAATCGCCCTTTAGGGACATCAACACTCATTCCGTAGCTGAGGAACTACACGAGCGCTTCGCGGCATCTGAGAAGGACAAGCGTTTCGTTTCAGTCATCGCCACGGGCAAGGGCGCCGAAAACACATACTTGGGATGTCTAAACACGAGTTTTTACGACGCTCGCCGCGGAATGGTCCGCCTAAAACAGGCGGGGCGTGGAGGCGGAGGCACAGTGCTTCGCGACAAAAGGATCGCGGCAATCGTCGTGCGCAAGCACGGATGGTCAGGCATGAGCAACAACCCCGCAGACCCGGAGACCATACAGAGGTTGGGGTTGAAGCTCCACAGGGAGATATACGAGCTCGACGACAAACAAAGCCGCATGAGGCGCGTGGGGACTGTCCATTTGAACGAAATTATGAACGACTACCATCTCCTTCCCGTGCATAATTACAAGTTCGGCCAGCACCCCGAAGCAAAAAACATACGCTCAACAATATATGAAAAGATGTTCACCCAAGGTATACCAGATGGGTGTTGGTATGGTTGTACTATGGCGTGCTCCAAGGCGATAGACGACTTTACCCTCAAAACCGGACCATGGAAAGGTCGCACCGTGTCCGTGGATGGCCCCGAATACGAGACCTGTGCGGCCTTGGGATCCAACATAGGCGTCTTCGATCCGGAATGGACCGCCGAGGCGGCATTTTATGCCGACTTTTATGGCCTCGACACTATATCATTGGGCACCAGCCTGGCATTCGTATGCGAATGCTACGAGCTCGGCTATTTGAACGATAAAATCACCGGAGGGCTCGAGCTCGGTTTCGGGAAGGCTGAAGCGCTGATGGAACTGATCCACCGCATAGGCGAAGGAAGAGGTGAATTTGCCGCCCTTGTGGGAAAGGGCATCCGCAGAATGAAAGCGACCTTTGCCGAGCGCTTTGGCGCACCGCGAGAAGTCTTGGAAGCGATAGGCATGGAAGGACAGGGCATCGAGGTCTCCGAATATGTGTCTAAGGAATCAGTCGCCCAATGGGGCGGGTATTTCTTGACGCTCAAGGGGCCGCAGCACGACGAAGCATGGCTCATCTTCATGGACATGGTCAACAAACAACTGCCGACGTTCGAGGACAAAGCCGAGGCGCTCCATTACTTTCCCAACTTCCGCCTATGGTTTTCCCTGGCTGGCCTATGCAAACTACCCTGGAACGACATAGAACCAGAAGACAACCTCACGAAATACCCACCTCAGGAGGCTGCAAAGGTACCGGAGCACGTCCAAAACTACGTAGATCTCTTCAACGCGATGACCGGAAAGAAAATAGACAGAGCGGAATTGATCCTGCAGTCAGAGAGAGTCTATAACTTTCAGCGCGTCTTCCAGCTCCGCCTCGGAAAGGGCACTCGCAAAGACCACAACATCCCGTTGCGCGCCATATCGCCGGTATTTAAAGACGAATGGGAAGCCAGGCGCGATTATTACGATGAACAGCTCCGCTCCTCAGGGGTGGACCCGCAGGGATTTTCGACGGAAGAGAAGATCAAAAGGCTCCAAGAGCTGCGGCTTGCCCAATGGGAAAAGCTGGTGGACGCCGTTTACAGGCGACGCGGATGGGACAAAAACGGCATTCCCACCGTCAAAAAGCTTGAAGAGCTCGGGATGGATTTCGAAAGCGTCGTCGCAGTCGTAAAAAAACATGCCCGCAAGGAGGACCAGTGGGAGGAAGGCTCGTGATCTACGTAAACGGCGAAAATATGAAATGGCATCCAGGGATGACCGTGCGAGAAATCCTGGATGCCAAGCGTTATACCTTTCCCATGATAGCTGTATGGATAAACGACACTCCTGTGCCTCGCGATCGGTTTGACGAAACAGAAGTACCAGACGGAGCAAACGTGCAGGTCGTTCACATGATAGGGGGTGGGTAAAGTCCTTTAGCCCTCTTCTTTCTTATTGTTGTTCTTAGGCCTGGGCTTTTGTCCCCGCTTTTCGGCACGCGGTACCTCCCAGTTGAGGTGCTTTTTGTCATCCATCTCTCTGCCCACAGGCACTTCGGTCCATCCCCAAGGCGTCACCAAGAGAAACCGTATCGTTATCCCCTCGGCAGCCAAGACGCGAAGGTGACGCAAGTAATGGATGACGTCGCCCACAAGCCAGCTGTCGCTCACGATCCACACGCGGCGGCACTTGCCCTTGCCGAAGATCGCGGCATGGTCTATCGCCGTTCGAAATGCCTCATCGAGGTCTAAAGGGCCCAAGCAGAGGACGACGGCGTCTTCGTTGGCGCACGAAGTTACGTCAGAGGCTATGAGTAGATCAGCGTACTCTTCCAGCCATTCCAGTTGATCCCACAAAACTTCCGGATCGCCGCCGAAGCGCCTCTCGTCAAAACCTAAAGCCTCGTCATCCTCTCCATAGGCAGCTTCGCCGCTCAAGGCCGAGCTCATCCACGCCTGAAGCTGAAGGAGCAAACGCTCTATATATGGAGGCAGTTCCTCTCCAGCCGACATAGCGCGCAAAATATCCCCCACCGACCACGTTTCACTCTTTTTCTCGGCGTCGTCCATCTCAAAGCACGCCATATTCCCACCACCTTCGCCTTTCCGAAAATCCGGCCTTCATCGCTCAATCGAACCAGGAAACCTCACAGGATCTAGAAGCGGTTAGAGCATAGCACAAAGGGGTCTTCTTTTCCACTATCCCGCCATCTGCACTATAATGAACTCTTGAGGGAAATAAAATCATGCCGATGGGAGGGAACGCGATGGTCCCCTTTGTTTTGCAATCTTCCAAATCTCAGCTGCTTTTGGTGGACATGCAAGAAAAGCTACTGCCTGCGATGCAAAATAACGACGAAATCGCAAAGAATACCAAAACCCTTTTGAAAGCGGCCGAGCTCTTGGGTATACCGGCGAAATACACGGAACATTACCCTTCAGGCTTGGGCCCGACGGCGGAAGGAGTTCGCCAGGCCTTGCCCCCCAGCTCGACGCGTTTCGAAAAGCTTCACTTTTCTTGCTGGGCGGAAGCCGGCTTTGCTGATTTCATACGCGACAACAGCCGCGACCAAATCGTCATGGCCGGCATAGAAAGCCACATCTGCGTCTTGAGCACCGCCTTAGATCTATTGAAAGAAGGTTACCAGGTTGCCGTCTCGCTCGATGCCGTCGGAAGTCGCAGGCTGCATCACCACGAAAGTGCTCTCAGGGCCCTTGCTTCGGCCGGCGCCTTAGTGGTCCCGACAGAGACAATCGTTTATCAGTGGCTAGCCCGAGCAGCCACAGAGGCTTTCAGAGCAATGCTCCCCTATTTTAAGGGAGAGGCTTCGAAGTGAGGCCCATGGAGGAAGGACGCAGCGCCGCCTCGAGCTACATTCACTTTTTGGGCACAGGAGGGGCGCGTTTTACTATGATCAGCCAAGTTAGGGCAACCGGAGGGATATGGCTTTCCTATGACGGATTTAACTTCTCCATAGATCCGGGGCCTGGGGCTTTGGTGAGGATGAAAGAACTACGCCCTCCCCATGACCCTTCGACCCTCGACGGCTTGCTGCTCTCTCACCGCCATATAGACCACAGCAACGACGTAAACGTCTTGACGCTCGCCATGACAGGAGGAGGGCGCCAAAAAAACGGCACAGTTATCCTTCCTGAAGATGCCATGACCGGGAATGAACCGATCCTCTTCCGTTTCCTGCGCAGCAAGGTGGCACACCTAACGACCTGGGAGGACGGGAAAGTGATCGCCCTCCCAGGTAAGGCCTCTGTGGAAGGGGTACGCCTCATTCACCACGGGGTGGACTGTTTCGGTTTCGTCTTTCGACACCCCTCCATGCCCACTTGGGGATTGGTCAGCGATACACGCATGCACGAAAGTTTGGCACATCGCTTCCGCGAGTGCGAGCTTATGGTGGTCAACGTTACATTTGAAAAGCCGAGGCCTGGGATAGACCACCTCTCTATCTCCGATGTCGAGTGCCTCCTCGACGAACTTCACCCGCGCATGCTGATGCTCACGCACCTGGGAAGAGGGCTATCCGAGGCCGACCCAATGGCGTTAGAAAGCCGGCTTTCTACGGCCAGAACGAGCGTAATCATGGCCAGCGACGGAATGGTGGTTGAACTATCCGACTTGAGCCTGAAGGAGCCAGCCGCAACCGCATCGGCAAAGAAAGGAGATGATTGCCCGTGACAGAGAAAGGCTACATATTCGACGGCCACTCAGACCTGCTCAACGAAGTGTTACCCATGCGAGAGCAAGGCGAGAGGAAGGTTTTGGCTTCGAGGTTCATCCGCAAACTCTTGAGCTCCAAAATTGGCGCCGCGATATTGAGCGTGTGGATCGAAAGTGCGTTCCGCGCCGACAGCTCTTCCGCCTTAGAGAGATTAATGCAGTACCTCGGCATCTTGGCTGCAGAGCTCAAGGAAAGCCGAGAGATCGCCCTCGTCGTGCACTACGACGACTACGAGAGGAACATGCTGGAGGGGCGCTTCCCCCTGGTTTTGGATGTAGAAGGGTTAGACGGCATCGGGACCAATTTGGACTTGTTATATATGC
>CAYTKB010000061.1:0-11586 GCA_964438265.1 uncultured Acetomicrobium sp.
ATTATGTTAGAGGCGCCGTCTATGTTGGTCTTAACGGCCTCGATGGGGTTATACTCGCACGTGGGCACTTGCTTTAGCGCCGCGGCGTGGACAATGATATCTACGCCGCTTGCTGCCCGATACAAGCGGTCTTTGTCGCGCACGTCTCCTATAAAAAAGCGAAGGCGTGAATCACCATTAAAGCGCTTGCGCATTTCCATTTGGAGAAACTCTCCCCTGGAAAATATACGAACCGCCTTGGGGTTGTGCTCTTTTAGAGCCATTTCGGTGAACTTCTTTCCGAAATAACCGGTGCCCCCGGTTAAAAGAATAGTCTTTGCGGTAAGAGCCACTTTGAGCGGACCTCCTATGTGGTAAGGTTGCCTTTGCATCACAAATTTCTACAAAGAGCCTGCATATATGTTTCGGCCTTACTGGCCTAAGTTGAAAGCGATTTTTGCCATTTGTGCAGGTTTTGCCGCACACGGGTTTTCGCCTATTTCTTAAAGGGATACACAAACACAAGGAGCCCCTTTCTTTGCCCCTCACTCTCACTCTCACATCCACCTTCGCCTATCGCCTTTTAGCATATAATAAAAAACTAAAGATAAGACGCTTATCGCCGCAAAAGGTCACCGCGCAGACGCGGTCTTCGGCGATTGATATTTTGGAGAGGGACGACATTTGAGCAAACGAAGAAAGTCCTTAGCGCAAAACCTCATATGGTGGTCGCTGCTCCTTTTGGCGCGCTTCTTCAGGCTCCTGCCTCATGGTATCGCTCTGTCTTTGGGGTCTGCCGTAGCCACGGTGGTGTGGTCTTTGAGCGGGCGCAGGGTGAGGGAAGCGGAAGCGCGATGCGCCAGAGCCCTAAAGGTGGATTTGTCGGAAGCCCGAAGAATCGTGCGCCTTTCTTATGTAAACTTGGGGCGCAGCCTTGCGGAGGCGCTGCGCTTCCCCGTAATTAAAGATGAAATAGGAGAAATCGTGGAAGCGCACGGCCTTGAGAACCTGGATCGCGCCCTCGCGCTCGGGAAAGGGGTCATACTCCTCACAGGACACTTGGGCAACTGGGAGCTCGCCGCCGCCTATTTAGGCATAAAGGGTTATCCTATAAAGGTGGTGGGGGCCGAGCAGCGCGACGATCGCCTCACCGATATGCTCGTTGAGCTGAGAAAAGGCGTCGGCGTAACGACTATAGGTAAGGGCTTCGACTTGAGAGGCGCGATAGGATGCCTGAGGTGTGGCGAGATCTTGGGCGTATTACTTGACCAGGATGCCAAGGAAAAGGGAATTGTGGCGCCGTTTTTGGGGCTGCCAGCGAGCACTCCTTACGGTCCCGTGAAGCTCGCTCAGAGGATAGGTTCGCCCATAGTGCCGCTTTTCATCGTGCGCCGCGACTCCGTGCGCCGACACGACCTTTACATACTCCCTCCGCTCGAGGTCACCGCAGACGAAGACAACCTCGAGGCCTCGGTGGCGCGGTGTAACGACGTCATAAGCGAGTGGATAGCGCGATTTCCCGAAGGTTGGCTTTGGCTTTATCCGCGTTGGGCTTCCACCGTGAAAGGGGAGTAGCGCTGTGGAGCTGGGCATCGACCCCGGTCGGGCCAAGGTGGGGTTTGTCTTTGTGGAAGGGGAAAGCCTTTTGGCTTCAGGCGTGGTGCCAAAGGCCCTTTTTGGCGATTTTGTGCGGATCGTTACGGCGCAGTCTTGGAGATCGCTCGCTCTCTGGCTTTTGGAGGGGGACGCGAGCTCCTTGGAGGGGCGCCGCATCGGTGTTATAGTTATAGGAGGAGGAACCGGAACGGAAGACGTGAGGGCGGAATTGGAAAGGGCGGGATTTAGCGTGGTCGTGGTCGAAGAGGCATTTTCGACGCTCGAGGCCCGCTCTCTGTATTGGAAGCTTCATCCGCCCAGGGGATGGCGCAGGATCATACCGCTTTCGCTTCTCGTTCCGCCTCGGGATTTGGACGACTTAGCTGCGTGGGTTCTGGTTTTGCGATTCCGTGCTTCTTTGTGGAGGTAATGAGATTGAATGCTGCTGCAATAGCTGCGCTGGTGAACAGTTTTGGAGAGGCTTTGGTTTCCGTGAGCCAAAGCTTGGGGGTCTCGGTTGCGATAGACAAGGCCAACGTTAAACCGGGCGTTAACGCGCCGGGGAGCCGCCTTGCGGCTTCTGTGGGGTTCGTGACCTCGGATGTTCATGGCACGGTGACCGTCATGATCAACGAGGATAGCTTCAGCCAATATGTGACGGCCATGTCCGGTGGGATGCTCAAGCCAGACGTAAATGACCCCGTCGCTTTGAGTGTCATAGGGGAATTTGCCAACATGGTGGGCGGACACGCGACCATGAAGGTCAGCTCCGATAGGATTGACCTCACCCCTCCGCAGCTTTTCGTGGGCCATGAAATAAAAGCCGTCTCGTTTCAGGGGGAGTCGGTGAAATCGTTCACGGTTCCCTTTAAGGTGGAGGGCAATGGGATGGTGTTTTTGGTGTTGGCTATCCATGAATGATGACCATATCAGGTGAAGGCTGTGGTTCAGGGAGAAGAGGGCAAAGAGCGACACCTCGAGGACCTTTTGGCCTACGTCGTGGGGATGCCCGTCGACGAGATAGAAAGATTGATGGCGACGTACAGGGAATCGGGCGCGGAAGAAAGCCCGGCAGCTCTGTTGGGTTTTCTGGCCCGCTCGGGCAGGAAATACACCCTTCTCTGGGTCGTAATGTCTTACACCGACGAGGTGTCGATAGTCGCGGCTGCGCTCTTCGGACCGGATAAAGCCCTCATCTGGGAAGGGGCTTCGGCTGTGCCCTATGGCGCAGACAGCGGTTCATTCAAGCTTTGGAACCGCGTCCTCGAATTAGCCTCCGGCATTGCCCTCGGCAAGCCCTCTCCGGTTTCTGAGTCTGATTTCTGGATGGCCCAGCAGATTGCCCGCCACGTGCGCGCCGTTTGGCCAGAATCCGCCCCTCAGCTCTTGGTAGAGGCAGAAGAAGCGCTCTCCTCGGAAACGCAGGAGGGCGAGGAAAAATACCTCGAACTGAAGGTAATCGCCCTGAAGAAGGCCGTGGAGCTCGAGAAGGAGCTCAGAGATCGCGCGGGGCGATCGCTCCCTCTGTCAGCCCTCCGTATATTCAAGGTTTCCGTGCCCGAATTGCGCGAGATGGCCCTCGGGGTGCATTCGCTTCAGCACGCCCTTGATGACTATATCGCTCGGGCGATCCAAGAACCCCGCCGCGGAAAAGGGATTCCATCGGAAGATAACCCCGAAGAAAATAGAGGAGCTCAAGAAGAGGAGCTCCTCTATTTTCGCCCCCTCGTCGATCCGATCAAGGGAAGGCCCCTTTCTGACCTCCGTGCGGGCGAGACTATATTGCTCGATGGGGGGGAGGAGGCGCTCGAGGGGCAGATATACCTGATCCGCCTTCTCAGGGATGGCCATTACGAGCTCCACGGCATGCTCGCAGGCGGCGGTTATTTCAAATGCGTCGCCCCCGGAGACATAAAGGTGAGGGTTCCTGGGCTCGAGGAAGAACGCCCGCAAAGGAGAATGCCTTTAATCGTCTTGATTATGCTCGCCGTGGCCATAGGGATCCTCCTCTTTTTGCTGTGATCGTAAGCATCAGGAGTAGATGGCGGAAAGTGTCGCTTCGGCCAGAGCCGTGAGGCTTGAAACCATTTTGTCTTGGGGCAGCCCTGCCGCGTCGTAAGCGAGGGGAGTCTCGGTGCAAGCGGTCATGAGCGGCAGCGGTTTCTTCTCCCACAGCTTCTCCGCCGCGCGGCGCATCTTTTCTGCTGCCTCAGCCATTTTGTTCGCTTTGACCAGCTTTATCAGTAGCTGGATCTCCGATTGCACCTCGGCTTCGGGCAAAAATAGCGGATATCCTACCTTTGCGGCGTAGGTTTCGTAGATGCCAGATGCGCGCGTTCCGTCGGTAGCCACGAGCCACGCCCCCTCCGGCGACGTCTGGCGCGCCTTTTCGACAGTGGAGTGGACGATGTGAACGAGGGGTACGGGTATGTCGGCGAGGAAGTGGTCTATGAAATAGTGGGCCGTGTTGCACGGCACCGCCAGAAGGTCTGCTCCCCACTCGACCAGGCGGAACAGTCCTTCCTTCAGGTATGGAGCAGGGTCTTCGCCCCTGCCGAGTATGGCTTCCGTCCGATCCGGGATCTTGGGGTTGGAAAGCACGATGACGACCGGATGGTCTTGGTCTTTGGCGGCCGGGGCGAGTATCGTGAGCAGCCTCAAGAACTCCGCCGTGGCTGCCGGGCCCATCCCGCCGAGCACGCCTAAAACTTTATCTCCTTTTTTTGGCATAAAAAAACCCCCTTTGGCCTGTTTTGTAACCATGCTGGCGAATGCGAAGAGCCCCTGCGGGCTGAACTGTCGCATCCGCGCCGATATTATATTCTATTCTACTCGGTCTCTCGGCTGTGGCGGAAAACGCCCATTTGTAGTTAAATTTCGCAATGGATGATATCGTTTTGCTATATGCTTGCTGAGCGAGGCGATGAATCGTGAGCGCAAAGTTGAAGTTCACAGCTTGTCTCCTGTTTTCTCTTTGCTTCCTTGTGAGCTCTCCCTCTTTCTCCGAGGGGAAGGCGGTGGTTTTGGCCCTCTCCGGCGGGGGCGGTAAGGGGATGGCTCACATAGGAGTGCTCAAAACCCTCGAGGAACGGGATATACCCGTTGCCGGCATAGTGGGCACGAGCATGGGGGCCATTATCGGTGGGCTCTACGCCGTAGGTTACAGCGCGAGCGAAATAGAAAGGCTGATCGAAGAGTTGGACTTAACTGCCATATTATTAGACCGAGCCGTACCCGAGCTGGTGCCCGCTGGCGAGGAGGAGGCCATGATAAGGCGCCCCCTCTTTAGGCTTTCCTTTGACGAAGAAGGCAGGCTGATTGGGCCAAAAGGGGGGTTGTCGGCGGTGAGGTTGTTGAACGAAATCGCCGCTATCGTGGCTCAAAGGGCGCAAGCTGTGGACTTTTACAAGCTCCCCATACCGTTCACTGCCGTGGCCACCGACCTCGAGACTGGAAAGGCCGTTATCCTGCGCCGCGGGAATTTGGCCTCCGCCATGCGAGCCTCTATGGCTATCCCGGGTTTGTTCGAGCCGTGGCTTTACGAGGGCAGGCTTCTCGTCGACGGAGGCCTGGTGGCCAATGTCCCCGTCAGGATAGCCAAGGAGCTCTTTCCGGGTTATCCGGTCATCGCCGTAGATGTATCCGGTGGTTTGGCCAGCAAGGATGAACTCCGCTCCCTGGCTAACATAGTGGGTCAAGCCATCACCATCCTCACGAGGGGCAACGTGGAGGAGGATCTCAAGTTCGCGGATCTGGTCATAAGGCCGAGCGTGAACGAACTGCCCCTCCTCGACTTTTCCAAAGTAAAGGAGGCGGTTCGCCTCGGAGAGGAAGCCGCTATGGCGGCATTTCCAGAGCTGGCAAAGCTGGCCGAAAAGGCTCCATCGCCGCCCGAGTTCGTGGCGGAGCAACCCGTGGTGGCCCGCGTTGCAGTGACGGGGCTGCCGTCTCAGTTGGAGCGGGAATTCTTGGCCAAAAGGAGCGATTGGGTAGGCAGAAAGCTTGATATGGAAGCGGTCGTGAGTTCTTGCGAGGAGCTGAATGCCTACGGCGACATTAAAGCGGTTGATTATCAAATCGAGGAAGGGCCAGATGGCGTGGCGCTGGAATTCATAGCTCACCGCACCCCTCCTCGCCAGCTCGTTTTGGACGGTTACGCGAGCAACCTCACACCCTACAGATGGCTTTTCGTCGACGCGACGGTGAGGGATATCGCCTCCGAGGGGGATGAATTGAAGACGCGATTTCTCGTGGGCGAGCAGTGGGGGGCGCGGTTGGCTTACTTTTGGCCTGCCCGCAGGGGTGAACGCACGAGCGTGCGTCTGGACGTCCAGGATTGGGAAGTGGAGCCCGAAGGGCGAGGTGGGCTTTCCTGGACCCGTTACAACCTCGCCCTCAGCCATCACGTTTCTTGGGGCAAGTTCAGGGCAAGCTACGGGCTGATGGCCGAATGGCTCGATGGATCTGGAGACGAAGAGGGTTGGGGGCCGATAGCCGAGTTGGTCTATTTGGGCTTGGACGATCCTGTAGACCCTAAGAGCGGAGCGAGCGCGCGGTTTTTAGGATGGTATGCCGAGGAAGAGCTGCTGGCCAGGCTTTCCTTCCGCACGGCCGCTTCGCCTTCTGAGAGTTGGCGCTTGCTCTTGGAGGGCGGTGCGGAGATCGGTGACGAGAGCATCCCGGCCCATGCCGCCACTTTGGGAGGTCTTGATGAGTTGCTGAGCAGGGCGTATCATCCGCTGATGGGCGAAAATGCCCTCTGGCTGCGAGCGACGTTGCGCCATCCCTGGATTCAGACGTGGTGGGGAGGGTTGAACGCGGATCTCTTCGTCGGTGCCGGCGCCACATACGACGGCGGCTGGGGTAAAATGGAAGACGCGTGGGAAGTGGGCGTCGCCCTTTCTGTCCCCAGTGCCTTCTTTGGGGGCAGCGTTTACGCAGTTTACGACGATCGCTCCGACTGGACCTTCGGCTTCTCCATAGGTGCTCCGCCTCTTAACGACGAACCTGTGCGCCAGTAGCTCTCGTTGCGCCGTATTCGATCTCAGTTTAAAATGTCAATTACGACCATTACAGCTCTGGCTGGGGGCGGAAAAACCCAGCCTGCCCGAAGAGCGGGCAATGTGAGGGGGTTTTATGGCGAGGAACATCACGCCTAAAGAAGAAGATTATTCTCAGTGGTATTTGGACGTCATCAAGGTCGCAGAGCTTGCCGACTACGCCCCGGTCAGGGGGTGTATGGTCATACGCCCGTGGGGCTACGCCATATGGGAATCGATTCAAAGCCAACTCGACGCGCGCTTCAAGGAGACGGGGCACGTAAACGCTTACTTTCCCCTCCTCATTCCCGCTTCCTTTCTCGAGAAAGAGGCGGAACACGTAGAGGGCTTTTCCCCCGAATGCGCCGTGGTGACCCATGCCGGTGGCGAGGAGCTGGAGGAGCCCTTCGTCATCCGTCCCACTTCGGAGACGGTTATAGGTTACATGTACAGCAGGTGGGTGCAATCGTGGAGGGACCTCCCGATACTCATAAACCAGTGGTGCAACGTCATGCGCTGGGAGAAGCGCCCGAGGCTTTTTTTGCGCACCTCCGAGTTTCTGTGGCAGGAAGGGCACACGGCCCACGCCGCGAAGGAAGAGGCGATAGACGAGACGTTGAAGATGCTCGAGGTCTATCGTTCTTTTATGGAAGAAGTGCTTGCCCTTCCGGTGGTCACGGGAGAGAAGTCGGAGGGCGAGCGTTTTCCTGGAGCCTTGAACACTTACACGTGCGAGGCGATGATGAGTGATAAGCGCGCCCTCCAGGTTGGGACCAGCCATTTCTTGGGCCAGAACTTCTCCAAAGCTTTCGATATATCCTTCCAAAACCGAGACGGAGACATGGATTATGCGTGGACCACGAGCTGGGGGACCTCAACCCGCCTCATAGGGGCCGTGATCATGACGCATTCAGACGATGACGGCTTGGTGTTGCCTCCGCGCCTGGCCCCGGTGAAGGCGGTTTTGACCCCCATCAGCACCGATGAAAGAAAACTCGAAGATACGCTCTTGCCTAAGGCGAGGGAGCTCGCCAATCGCCTGGAGGCCGTCCTCGGGCCCCGCTCTGTGATCGTGGACTCGCAATTTCACCTCCGCCCAGGCGACAGGTTCTTCTATCACCTCCAGAGGGGAATTCCGTTGAGACTCGAGTTGGGAGAGCGCGAATGGGATAGGTGTGCCCTTATGGCTGTGAGAAGGGACACGGCGCGGAAAGAGGAAATCCCCTGGGATGGCGTGGATAGCGCCGTGCCCCGCATCTTAGAGGAGATGCAGAGGGCGCTTTACGAGAGGGCGCTCGCCTTTCGAGAGGCTAATACGCGATATGCCGACTCTTTCGATGAGTTTAAGGAGCTGTTAGAGGAAAAGGGCGGCTTCATAAAGGCCTATTTCGCCGGCGGAGTGGCTGAGGAGAAGGCCATAAAAGAGGCCACCACCGCCACAGTTCGTTGTCTACCGTTGAACGACAATAGCAAGGGCAGGTGCTTTTACACGAAAAAAGACGGAGGCAGGTTGGCCATCTTCGCTAAGGCCTATTAACGATATATAAACCCCGGAGGGGTGATGTCGATGGCGACGGAAAAGAAGGTGCGCGGTGTCATGATACGCCTTTATAAAGGCGATATTACCGACTACGACGGCGACGCCGTCGTCAATGCTGCCAACAATTATTTGTGGATGGGAAGTGGTGTGGCCGGCGCGATAAAGAGGAGGGGCGGCGTCGAGATAGAGAGGGAAGCCGTGGCGAAAGGGCCCATAAACGTAGGGGAAGCCGTCGTGACGGATGCCGGGCAGTTGAACGTGGATTATGTAATACACGCTGCCGTGATGGGCCAAGACTTGGTTACCAACGAGCGCTTCATAAGGGAGGCCACGACGAACAGCCTTTTCTTGTGCGACGAGCTCGGCGTAAAGCGCGTCGCCTTTCCCGCATTTGGTACCGGGGTCGGAGGTTTTCCCTTGAGGGAATGCGCCAAGGCCATGCTCGAAGAGGTCGTTTTGTATTTAAAAGAGGAGGATACGAATCTCGAAGAGATCGCCTTTTACCTCTACGGAGACGAGGCTTTTAGGGCCTTCAGCGAAGCGTTGGAATCGCTTGAAACCGATCCCGGATCGGGGCAATGATAACCTCTACAGGGGGTGGAGCTATGAGCGCAAATATGTTCAGTCTGGACGGTAAAGTGGCCGTCACCGTCGGAGGGAGCGGTGCCCTCGGGACGGCGGTCTCGCTGGGGCTCGCCAGGGCTGGGGCCGATGTGGTTCCTGCGAGTCGCAACCTAAAGAACAACGAGCAGCTGGCCGGTGAGATACGTGCTCTCGGGAGGCGCTCCGTGGGGATATCTGTAGACGCTACGGACAGATCTCAGGTTAGGGACTTGATAGGAAAGATAGTCAAGGACTTCGGTCGGCTCGATATATTGGTGAACATGCCGGGGACGCTCTTCAAAAAGCCCATGTTCGAGCTCTCCGACGAAGAGTGGGACAAGACTATGGCCGTCAACCTCAAATCCATTTTCGTCTTCGGAAGCGAGGCGGCCAAAGTCATGAAAGACCACGGGGGTGGGTCCATAATCAATTTCGCGTCGATGGGGTCGTTTTTGGCCATAGTGCGCTCTTCGGCTTACTGCGCCAGCAAGGGCGGCGTGGCGCAACTCACCAAGGTCATGGCTGCAGAGTGGGCGCAATACGGCATAAGGGTGAATGCGATAGCCCCCGGGTGGTTCAAGACGAAGCTCAACGAGATGTTTTTGGGGCAGCCCGAGGTGGAGGCGCGTATAACGGCCAGGACCATGCTGGGCCGTTACGGCAAGGCGGAGGACCTGGTAGGGCCGGTGGTCTTCCTGGCCTCGGAGGCTTCTAACTTTGTCACCGGCACGATCATCCCCGTAGACGGTGGCTATCTGTCTTACGGCGCATAACGACGAGGGCGCGCAAGCGCCCTCGTCGTTTCTGTGCTCCTGTCATAACGCACCGGCATTCCACGCTGCCAAAGGATATCGTGAGGATTAAGAGTAGGTTTCATTCATTATATTTATTGATGTGCTAAAATAGGAATTTAGTAGCAAGAAGTTAATGGGCCTTTATGTGAGGTATCGCGATGGCTGGGGAGCGCACGTATTGGGTTTTAGAGAGGACGGAATCCCCCAAGTTTCCCTATAGGCTTTCCATAGTGAGGGGAGAGGCGGTGTTGCTCGCCTTGCTGGTGGGAGACCGCTGGCCCGGGAGCAAGGGGAACATCTTTTGTCTCAGGGATGACCCGTGCCTCTCGCCGGAGCCGCTTGAGGAAGTGGAGCGCGTCCCCGTGGTTAACATGAGGCGCTATGGCAAGCGCCTGTCGATAGTCTTGGATAGGACAAGGAGAAAACGCTGCGACTTTCTCTTCCTCGAAAAGCAATACAAAGATGGCAGGGGCACGTATGAACAGATCTTCTGGCAGACCCAGAAAGGTTTGAAGGAGCGCAAGACCAAGACGCGCTTCGCCGTGTACAACAAAGGCGAAGATGCTCTGCACATAGTGATAGATGCGCACGAGCGTTACCCCTGGAGGTTTGCCGGCTGTCGAGAGGAGCGCTCCGTCTTGCCCGCAGGGGATTACGCGTTGCTCGAGGATGACGAGATCGCCGCAGTGGTGGAGCGCAAAACCATGGAGGATATGATCTCCAGCCTTTCGAACCTGCGCATACTCAACCAGGCTGTCAGCGAGCTCGAGGCATACCCCTTATCCGCGCTGGTCATCGAGGCTGAGTATGCCGACTTCTTGAAGCCAGACAAGATTCGCCCGCTGAACCCTTACTACTGTGCCAGGGCCTTCGCGGAACTCGTCGCCCTTCACACTTCGGTCATCGTGCATTTCGCCGGCAGCAGAAAGCTGGCCAATCTTTGGACCTTGGCCTTCTTTCAAGCCGTTTCCGGCATAAAGAAAGAGCCGCAGTTTCAGCTTCCTTTGGAAATGCCCGCCTATGTGAGGTCGCCGGCGCTGCAGAGCAGGGTCTCTCTCCGCGTGAGGGACGCATTGAAGGCGTTGCCTGATGAATTTCGCTTTAGCGAATTGAGGGAAAGGCTCTCCGATGTCCCCGAAGCGGCCCTGCGGCGCGCTTTGAACGACATGCGCGACCTCGGCCAGGTGGAGTGCAAAGGAAAGGGGAAGACGGCGCGGTGGGTGCAGAATGCGGCTTTTTGAGGGCGCTGTATTCGCTTGCCTAGGTGCGGTGTTGATCCTATGGACAGAGCTTGCCGGCGTTGCCATGGGCGCTGACATTGAAGACCTATCCTTGCCTCAATGCGCCGCGTTTTACCTCAGAGCCGACTACGATGTGCCGCTGTTGGAGAGCGGCTTACAGCAGAAGCGCGATGAGGAGTGGAATGCGCGTTATTTTTCGCCTTGGACCGCCGATGGATTTGCCCACTCCGTCTCCGACCTCCTCTATCCCTGGAGGGTTTACGGGGATAGAGAAATCTTCGGGGAGAACGGCCGCCCCAGGGGAAGCTCCTGGCTCGGCGGTTTGCTAAGGGGGGCGAATTTCGCCGCCTTCAGGTCGCTCGACAGTCGAGGCGTGATCTTGGAAGAGACAAACCTGCGCGCCCTTCCGACGGAAAAACCGCTGTTTTTGGCCCCTCCCTCTTCGTATGAGGGCTTTCCCTTCGATTACGCCCAAGTCTCTGCTCTCAATGTGGGTGAACCCGTCAGGGTTTCCCACCTCTCTGAGGATCGTTCGTGGGCTTTGGTCGAGACCGGTTACGCCGCCGGCTGGGTCGACTCTCGCCGCGTCGCCGCTGCAGACGACTACTTCGCTGAGATATGCGGCTATGCGAATAGATCCCTCGTGGCGGTTACGAAAGACGGCGTGGCAATGTGCGACTCAAGCGGGCGCTTTCGCTCGCGCACCCGGATAGGCAGCGTCTTTCCGCTAAAAGAGAATTTTCTATACGAGTACGGGGTTGCACTCCCTGCAAGCGACGAAAGCGGCAAGGCTA
>CAYTKB010000062.1:0-11382 GCA_964438265.1 uncultured Acetomicrobium sp.
ACGTCCGGTTGCCAGGCTGCAGACCCACAGGAAGGTGGAAGAAGAGGCATCAACTACAAAAGAATGCCCGTACTGTGCTACCGCTATCCCCATTAGAGCCAGCCGTTGCCCGAACTGTACTTCGGAACTAAAAAGCGGCACATAAACCAGCAAGTGTAAAATATTGATGATAGACCCAAAAGGAGGATGAAGGAATGCGGAGGACGATTTTAGCTATTGTGTTGGCGGTTGCGGTGATGTGGGCGGCTGTGCCGTTTGCTGAGGCGGGTACGCTCGATAAAGACGTGATACTGGTGGGCACGGAGAGCACTTATCCGCCCTACGAGTTCCGCGACGACAAAAACCAGCTCCAGGGCTTCGACATAGAGTTGGTGGAGACGATAGCTCAGGAGCTCGGCAAAAAGGTGGAGTGGGTCGACATGCCCTTCGACAGCTTGATCCCGGCGCTCATTTCGGGCAAGATCGACCTGATAGCCGCAGGCCTTTCCGCCACGCCAGAGAGGGCAAAGCGCGTCTCCTTTACGATTCCCTACGAGATAAGCCTGAGCTCTTTCATAGTGAAGGCCGACAGGGACGACATAAAGACCCTCGACGACCTTAAGGGCAAAGTCGTGGCGGTTCAGCTCGGAACGGTCCAAGACACATACACCACGGGGCTTGGCACTGTGGAGGTAAAGCGCTTTCAAAAGTTTGACGACTGTGTGCGCGAAGTGAGCTTGGGGAGGGCCGACGCCTCCCTGATGGACCGCCCCGTGGCCAACAACTTTGTGGAGTCCGGCGAGTTTAAGGGGAAAGTCAAGATCGCCTTCGACCAGGAGATAACCGGCGCCGGCAAGGCGCTGGCCGTCAGGAAGGACGACGTCGAATTTCTCAAGGCCTTAGACGCGGTCTTACAAAAGATGAAGGACGACGGTCGCCTGGATGCCCTACTTAAAAAATGGATGAAGTGGTAAGAAACGAAGCCTCAGGGGTATAATAGCCCCTGAGGCTTAACCTTAAAAAGCGCGAAGAGAGCACAAGCCTTTTGCTCGATGTCATTTAAGTTTTTTAAGTGATTTGCTTCAAATATTTGCCACCAAACTAAAGCAAATTTGCCAAAACGCCCTACGAACAAAGGCTTTATGCGCGTGCCTTTAGGGCGATGCTGTTTCCCGACGGGATCACCACAGCCTTTTTGGGTTTGACTTCTTTAGCGATATGCCTAAAGGCTTCGTCAAGCGAATGCGTGACCATGCCTGGATACTCTATGTCCGTCTTGGGTGTTACGAGAGCGCTGTTGAGCTCCACCAGATTTTTCACCGTCTTTAGGGCTATAAAAGACGGTATTGTGAAATTCTGCCTCACCTCTTCGAGAGCGCTCCCGAAATCGTCCATGGCCTTCAGCAAAGTCGTGCCGAAATCGGGGTATCCCAACCCCTCCGGCAAATCCGCCACCAGTATGAGCCCGCCTCCCGGGCGCACGGCGCCGTATGTGGCGGAAACGGCCTTCACGGCCTGATACAGGTCTATATCGAAGGGGTAGCCGCCGCTCGAAACGATGACCAGATCCGCGGGTTCGTCTATGTAAAGCCCCTGGAGTGCTTCGGCTTCCTCTATGCCTTTGGCCCAGGCCTCTTCTATGCTTCCGGCCACGTAGGTCGCCGGCTTTCCCTCCTTGTCGCCGATCACGTTGAGCAAAAAGGATTTCTTGCCCTCTAAGGCTGTGCGCACAAACTCCATCATGTCTCGATGTATCGGGTTTTCGTCGAGCGATCCGCAGTGCACGCCTGGGTGAATGCCGTTGCCCGAAAAGGCGAGGCCGTGGTTGTGCTGGGTGGAGCGCTTGCCCGCAACGCCGGGTATAATCCCCTTGCGCCCGCCGCTATAACCGGCCAGGTCGTGGTGCGTTATGCCGCCCAAAACCACCACGAGCTCCGCCTCCACGACGGCAGGATGAAGCTCGACGGGCGTTCCGGCAGTCGTCTTTTTGCTTAAAGGGACAGCTTTGAGGGCATCGTGGGCTAAGATGCGGTCGCCAGAGCTGGGAGCAGAACCCAATATGAGCTCGATCTCCTCGTCCGTGGGCAGCCTGTGCTGTCCTCCTCCGATTACCCAATCCACGCTTTCTACGCCGCACTGAGCGAGCCTCCTTCTGACAGGCTCGGCCATGAGGGGCACGTGCTGCCATGCCCTCGTTGCGTCGGGCACGACGACAGCTATTTTGGAGACCCCCTTCGACAATTCCTCAAGCCTCGGGGAACCGATGCAGTGTTCCAAAGCTTCGTCCGCGGTGCGCCGCTTCACATGCTCTTCCTCGATGTGCGTCTCCTGCAAAGGCAGCGGCAGCTCGAAAACGATTTCATCCCTTCCGATGGGAAGGCGAACGGTAGGCATTCTCTCTCCTCCAGTCTTTGAAAAACTCCGATCCTCTCGGATGTATCCGCAAGTATAAGTGTAATATATTTTAAGTGGATGTGGATGTGAATGTGGATGTGAAAGTGAGTGTGGGTGTGAGGGTGAGAGTGGATCGGGGTGCAAAAATTACCAGGGCTTCGGCTGTTGAAGTGCCCAACGATGGCCGAAAATAAAAAGAGTCCTTTTGCAGCAGGACCAATGCATGTCCGTGAGGTGAACGAGATGCGAGCGATAAAGACGCTCAGGTTTGGAGTGTTTCAGATTAGCGAGGAGGACGTCGTCCGTTTCCCCAAAGGCATCCCCGGTTTTGCCGACCATACGGAGTGGGTTTTCGCCGGCGATGAAGATAGCCCTATAAAGTGGCTTCAGAGCCTGAAAGACGGCGATGTGGCGCTCCCGGTGGCCCAGCCCGAGCTGATCTTAGCCGATTACGACGCCAAGGTTTACAGCGAAGACATTAAGGAAGTCGAAGCCTCTTCGGCGGGGGAGTTGGCGCTTTTGGTGGTTATAACCATCCCGCCCGATGAACCGTGGGAGGCCACGGCCAACATGCGCGCGCCCATCGTGGTAAACGTAAAAAGGCGTCTGGCCAAACAGGTAATAGTCCAGAACGAGGAATATGCCGTGGCGCATCCGCTCTTCGACAAAGCGGCCAGGGAGGCGATGAGGAGCAGCTCGCACCCGGCTCCCGAGGAAGCTCGTGCGGGAGGGGGCGCTTAGGGGTGCTTGTGCTCTCGCGCAAAGCGGGCGAATCCGTGATTTTAGGCGACGACATAGAGGTAACGGTGCTTGAGGTCAAGGGCGACTCGGTAAAGCTCGGCGTAAAGGCGCCAAAAGAGATTCCCGTGTGGCGAAAAGAGCTGGCCGAAGAGATAGAGAAAGCCAACGTGGCCGCCGCTCGAACGAAGGAGGCCGAGGCCTTGGCGCGCCTCTTCAAACCCGCAAAGAAGTGACCGTAAGTGTGCCTGAAGATGAAAACGAGTCGGGGATGGTGACCTTCTAATGGTTTCTTCCATATGGCAAAAAAATGTAGAAGAGCTGAAAAGACATCAACCGCGCCTTGCGGCCTTTTTGGAAGAGCAAAAAGTCTCACTCGATAAGGGTAACGGCCTTTTGGGGCCTGAGGTCAAAGAAACACCCTCTGGTTTTTGGGTAAAAGGCCTAACGGAGCAGCCCTTTTTCGAGCGCAAAGAAAGCCAAGGGCAAAAAGCTTTGCCAAAAAGCGCCTGCGTTTTCGTGATGGGCTGCGGGACGCCCTCTTACTTCGTTAAAACCCTTAAAGCCCTCGGCAAATCGGTGATGGCGGTCATCGTCGTTGAGCCGAATATAAACTTGCTTTTACACTTGCTCGATGAGGTCTTCGTGTATAAGCTCTTGCCGCCTTTTGTGAGGCTCGGTTTTGCCGTAAACGATGACGACGAGCTCGTTCAAGAGCTTTTGGGCGTTACAGTTGGCCCCCTTGGGACCTTTGCGGCAGGGGACTTGGAGTGCGTAGTTCACGAAGGGGAGTGCGAGGCTGGAGGTGGTTTTAACGCCATATTTCTTAAGCTTAAAGAGCGCATACTCCTCAACTTGCAGCTCATAGGAAACTCCGTGGAAGACACGCTTTTGGGCCTGCGCCAGATGGCGCTTGTCTCCCCCTGGGTCGTTTTTGGACCAAAGCTCAGGCATTTGGCCGGCGCCTTTAAAGATAGGCCCGCCGTCGTGGTTTCAGCAGGGCCGTCGCTCGATAAAAACTTCGAGCTTCTAAAGGGAAGGGAAGACCGCCTCATCATAATCGCCACAGACACGGTGCTTAGGAAACTCCTTAAAAACGGCATTAAACCCCACATAGTTTGTGCCTTGGAAAGAGGCCTCGTGGTCTTTGACAAGCACTTTAGAGACGTCGTAAAAGACTATAAAGAAGAGTTAAAAGACGTGCTTTTGGTGGTGCAGTCGGTTTGCGTGCCCCAAATCGTCGGCACCTGGCCCGGTCCCAAGGTCGTTATAGGTAAAGCAGGCTTACCTCTTGACTCGTGGGTTGTGGCACAGCTCCTCGGCGGGGACGTCGTTTCATCCGGCGCTTCTGTGGCCCACATGTGTACGACCCTGGCGGCAGCGCTCGGGGCTTCCTCCATAGCCCTCATAGGCCAGGACCTCGCCTACGGCCCTGAAGGGCTTACGCACAGCAAAGACACGGCCTGGGAAAAAGAAAGGTCGGGCGACGCCAGGGTGCCTGAGGAAAACCGCATCGAAGTTCCGGGGGCTTTAGGCGGGACCGTTTACACAAACAGGATATGGCTCATGTTTATCCGCCTCTTTGAGCAGATGATGCCGTCTCTTAAAGAGTCTGGCATAAACGTTTACGACTGCACGGAGGGGGGCGCGCTCATAAAAGGAACGGATGCGATGCCTTTTAATGAGTTTTTAAGCAAATACGCGGACTTGCTTGAACCTTTTACTGTTACGCCGCCTCAGGCGGTTGCTTTAGCGGCGGAAGAAGATGCAACCTCTCTATTCGAGCGCGCGCTTCAAAAAATTGACGAGGGCATAGGGGGTTTTAAGCTCTCTTTGAGCCTTTTAGACCGCCTCGAAAAAGAAAAGGCGCGCGTGACTTCACCCGGCCTTTCGCCCGCTCAAAGACAGAAGCTCGCCTACGAAGCTTCCTCTGTAATCGACGCGCTTCACGCCCAAAACAGGGTGTTAGAGTTTTTGGGGCAGACTTACGCGTACGCTACGCTGCTTGAAATCATACGAACGCGGGAGCTAAGGGACATAGAGATGATCAAGCGGTGGGAGAAGGCCCACGACGACCTCATAGCGGCCCACCGAGTGGCTGCCAATTTCGCGATTAGGTGGCTCAACTACGCAAAAGAGGCGCTTAACTCCTTCGTAAACGCGCCTCGAAACGTTTTGCCTTTTGGCCTAAAGCCGCTCGCCGAGGAAGAGGCGCTGAAATATTTAGAAAGCTTGCTCGACGAAGGCAAAACCCCAAGCGGCGCTTTAAACAAACCGCTGGTAGATAACATCATCGCCAGGTGCGACCCCATTTCAGCGGACTGGCCATACAAAGCGTTTTGGAGGCTCGCCCTCCACCTTGAAAGCGAAGGCAGGTGCGAAGAGGCTTGCGCTTTTATCTTTAAGGCCCTGAAGCTGCTTGAAGACAGCGAAGTCAAAAAAGAAGAAGCGGCCGCAATCCTAAAAGACTGGGCGCGCCTTTTGGCCTCGCCCGACCTGTGCCGCCTCCCTCAAACAGAAACGGCAAAAGTGGCTTTGAGCAACGCCCTGCGCTACGCCCCTGAGGACGAAGAGATACAGAGCATGTGGAAGTCGCTGACCGAGCAGGAACACGTAACCTTTAGCGACCTCTTGCAAGTTGACCCTGAAAATGCCGCGATAAAGTGGAGGAAGCGCAAAGCCGAAGTCGAAAGCCTTATCGCCTGTGGCAAAGTATTTGAGGCGCTCGGCGAAGCCTGGGAAATGGCAGAAAGCTTCTCGCAAGACCTTCCAGACGAAAGCAGGGCAATGGCGCTTTGGTGCCTTTCTACGATAGAAAAACTCACCCCCGCTTTGGGCGAAAAAGACGAAAGAGTAGAGGACTTTTTAGAAAAGATAAGGCAAGACCTCGACATTTTTAAAGAGCTTAACGTTCCTGTGCCGCCGGGCCTTGCGAAAGAAATATTTTCTGGGTTTGGGCTAAAGGTTTCGGCCACGAAGGCCGAATAAAGAGAAGAGGAGGTGGTGCCATAGATACAAAGAAGAAAAGAAAAAGGCTTTTGATTTAAGGAGTAGCGGTTTTTGTTTCAAAGGGGGGCAAGGATGCCCTGCCCGAGCGTCAAAAAACAAGGAGGTTGAAAGGTTATGAGAGTTTACCACAATATCCCCGCCCTGTTTACCTACAACGCTTTGAACGCGACCAACGAAGCCCTGCAGAAGTCCATTAACAAGCTATCGACAGGTTTAAGGATCAACAGCGCCGCCGACGACGCGGCGGGCCTCGCCATAAGCGAGAAGATGAGGGCTCAGGTTCGGGGCCTCGACATGGCCGTGAGGAACGCCCAGGACGGCATATCGATGATCCAGACGGCGGAGGGCGCCCTGAACGAGACGCAATCCATCCTTCAGAGGATGAGGGAACTGGCAGTCCAAGCTGCAAACGACACGCTCACTGCAAACGACCGCCAAGTGATACAGCTTGAAATTGACCAGCTGAAAGAAGAAGTAGACCGCATCGCCTCGACCACGCAGTTTAACAAGAAAAAGCTATTAGACGGCACGGCTTCCGTCCTTTGGTCCGCGGATAAGCTCGAGACCAAGGCCTTCGTGCGCGGAAGCCTGCGCCAGATAGACCAGTTTGGCCAAAAGGCGGCCGCCGAAGGAAACTTTAAGATCTCTATCAACGCCACTCCCGGTCAGGGGCAGATCCAAAAAAGCGACGTGTTTAAGATCAAACATGAAAACGTCATGATGAACGTTAGCGTAAACACCCAGAAAGGCGTTAACGACGTCGAAATAGACGGCCTCCCTGCCGGGGATTACTCGCTCAATCTCAAAAGGTTAAGTGGGGTTGCAGATTATTCAGTTGCAGCTGCAACCCAGGTGAGCTATTATGGGTATGAGAAACTTCTTAAGGTCGAAGCAGCTGCAGCCACTGCAGCCTCTGAAGCCAAAAACGCCAACATACTCTTTGAGGTCATTAACGTAGATACTGCAACCAAGCAGGTCACGTTCCGCGGCGTATCTTACGTGTTGGACAAAGACGGCAAAATGACTAAGTATGTGGATGAAAGTATAGTTGTAGGAACCGCGGGTGAGGCAGGTTATAGAGGTCTGGGAGTGAAGATAAACCTTAAGTTGTCAGGCATTTCCAAGGCCGATGTGGGCGACAAACTCGTCTATCAAGTGGTAGCGTCTGCGGCAGCAAAGGGTGTTGTAGCGACGTGGACCGCTACTATTAATACCACGGGTTGGCCTCTCGGCTGGAACGGGGCAGATCAGTTCAGATTTGCCTTTAACAGCGCGGGTGTCGACAACAAGACCGTTCACTTCAGGACGTTCTACCTCAACACGACAAACGGCGTCACTTACGAGGGCGATATAAGCGTAGACTTTGGCTCATTAGCTAGTATTACAGCAGGCAGCTCCGTGACGGGCGCAAGCTTCACCGCGGCTTACATTGGACAGGTCGCCGCTGACGACGTCGTGCTTCGCGACCTCGACCGCTTCTGGGACGCTAACGGCAAGTTTATGCTCGAGGATCCCCAGACCATAACGCTCATCCAGGGCGACGGCACTAAGGCTTCCGTTACGCTATACGCCACAGACACTATTAGAAACGTCCAGGAAAAGCTCAACGCCGCCATCCGCGACCAGTTGGGCCAGGGCAAATACGTGTCGAGCGACGCCGATAAGTTCGTGACCTACGTGTCTGAAAACGACGAGGCAGCTGACACACCCGAGGCCCTTGCCGGGACCTTCGTCATCAGGAGCGTCGTTGCCGGGACAAACGGCGAAATAGCGTTTGCCGGTGACGAAGACGTCATAAAGGCCTTGAGCCTTAGCGTAATCCAGAAATCGAAAGAAAACGAGTTTAGCGTATCTGTATACGATGCCCACAGCGGCGCTACCGTCGCCTCTAACACAAAGGTGACGGGAAACCTCTTGATCGGCATAGTGCACCCGAACGTCGACGTAGAGTTTGACCCGATGGCCGACATCGACATCCAGTTGTATGAAAACACGAAGCAGTTTAAGCTGTCTGCTGAAAGCGGCATTTACGAAACTTTCTTGCACCTGGCCGACAACTCTACGGTGTATCAGATCGGCGCCAACGAAAGCGAAGACATGGGCGTGGACATAGGCAACATGTCGACGCGCGCCCTCGGCATTAACAAGGTCCTGGTCACCGACCGCGACTCGGCTTCCCGCTCCATAACGATCGTAGACTCCGCCATAGACCGCGTCTCAAGCCAGAGGGCAAAGCTCGGCGCTTATCAAAACAGGTTGGAGCACACCATAAATAACCTGAACACTGCTTCTCAGAACCTGACCGCCGCCGAAAGCCGCATCCGCGACCTCGACATGGCAAAAGAGATGATGAACTTCACGAAGCTCCAGATACTCATGCAGGCCGGTAACGCGATGCTTGCCCAGGCTAACACGCTGCCTCAGGCAGTGCTCCAGCTCTTGCGGTAGCGATAGTGCGAAGGAGGGGGCTTACCCCTCCTTTCCCCTTTGGGGGTCAGGTCTTTAATTTTTGTGTTTCTTAGCTTCCCCTAACTTTATGCCTACCCCGTGGGGGATTAGTTTTTACTTTTTTAGTGTTTTTTCTTAAGACTGTCGCAATCTTAGAGGGGGTTAAACCGTGAGCGCGGGCGGCCTTGACAGCCTAAAGCAAGTTTCTCATGGAGAAGGTTTTTTGCGGGAAATAGCAACTGAGGCGGGCAGGCGCCTCTTAAAAAACGGTCCTCTTGAGGTTGAGGCTCCTTTAAAGTTGGCCGAAGGCAGGCGGCAGGAGCAGGAAGCTGAACCTGCCCTCGCCAAAGAAGGGCTTGCCTCCGCCGTTAGCAAAGCGGAAGAAATGGCCCGCATCTTCGACAGGAGTTTGCGCTTTGAATATGTGGAAGAGGCCGGCATGTACCAGGTTAACGTCATCGACACAATCAGAGATGAGGTGATCCGCAAGATCCCGCCGGATGAACTCATCCGCTTTATCGCCTACATAAACGAAATGCTCGGTGCCCTGCTCGACCTCGAAGCCTGAAGTTATAGTCGCAAATCAGACCTAACGATGTTGCCTGTCAAAGACTGGCGTGGCAGCAGGCTTTGGGTTAGTCAAGCATCTTTAAAACTTCCGACTTAGACTCGGCGTCGAGTATGGCTTCGGCGGCTGCGTCGAGCTTCGCTTCGTCGTTTATCGAACGTATCTTTTCTTCTTCCCAATGCGTTAAGCCGAATTTGCGGCGAAGCTGTTTTATCAAGGTGGTTTGTTTGCCTTCTATCTTGCCCTCCATTTTGCCGCGCTTTATTAACCTTTCAGCCAGTGACGGCATCACTTCTTCACCTCCGAGTTTCTCCACTATTTCCCGCACGGTCTCTTCTTCTACGTCCAAGGCATAGATCATGTACCAAAATAAGGTCAGTTTGTCCCTCTCGGGCAGTAATATTATATCAGTTATGCCCATGATGCTGGACACATCTTGGCGGGGCACGTATTTCATAAGCTCAAGGCTTGCGGCAAGGAATGCGTTGCCTTTGGCTTTTTGCCTTATCTCTTCGTCTGAAAGCAGGCTCAAGTCGATTAGGGCGTATTTAAAATCAGGCACGTAAGGCTTTACCGCTTCTTTTAAGCTCGCAAACTGACCTTGGAAGTTTATAGGTATGTTCCACTCCTGTGCACCGTGGTATATGACTACGGGTATTATGGGCGTCAACGGTTTATTTTCCTTTTTCTGTTCATCCCATGTCACGTACATATAGCCCAGCATTTGAAGCAATACGCCTGAATCGGGGTAGGACTTGTGCTCGAATATGAAATAGACCTGGGCCTTAGTGTCGCCTATATTGCACTCTACGGCCAAGTCCATGTGATACTTCGTGTATCTCCTGACCTTTTCCGTCGGAAGCATCTTCATGTTGTTTAAGCTTATTTCCGTGGAGAGCTCCTGAGGCAAAAACTCCTCGATGAACTGCTTTACGTTCACGCTGTCTGACATTACGGCCTTAAAAAACCTGTCGTGAGGGTCCTTAGGAGATAGGTCTTTTTCTTTCATGAAAGATGCCTCCAAATCTAATAGATTGAGTTTCTATATCGACACGGCTTATTTTACATGAGCGCGGGCGGCCTAAAAACAAATTTCTCTTTAAAATGGCGATCGAAGCCCATTCAGCGAGATCATATTACCACTGACAGCTCTCATTTTTTACGTTATGCAATAAACAAGCTGCCGTTTGTGTTTTGTAAAGCGTGGTCGCGCGTCGATGGGATATTTGCCATCGAACCGGTGCTGACCGGGCCGTTTGCATCGTCCTCGTATTCGCCGAGCCTCTTGCGTCTAAGGGCGGTCGGGTCGAGTGTATAATATGGGCGAACGCGGAGCTGAAACGGCAAAAGGAGAGCAAGGATTGAAAACTATGGTGCGTGTGCACGAAGGCCTCATAGCGAAAACTGTCGGGCAGGCCTTGGAAGGGGTAGAGGAGGTAGCTGGAGCCTACCTCTTCGGCTCGGCCTTGGAGTTGTGTCGGCCCGACAGTGACATCGACATAGGGTTGGTTATAAAGCCGCTGAGCGGAGAGCCTGAAACCTATTACTTTAAGATGGCTCTCGCTGTAGAAAATCGCCTCGGCAGGCTCGATGGGCACCCTTTTGATGTCATACCTTTGAATACAGTTAACAGTATTTTTGCCTTCAAGGTGATAAAAAGCGGGCATTTAATCTACGATCGAGATCATGAAACGGTTACCGACTTTATTGAAATCATAAGTCGCCGCTATGGAGAAAATTACCCACGCTATATCGAAAGCCTGAGAGATATTGTAGGAGCATAAAGTATGACCTTAGATATAGAGCGTATCGAACGGAAGATCGCCGTGGCTGCCAAAGAATTTTGTTACCCACCAAACGATGCTCGAGATGCCCCGAAGGCGCTAATGGAAAAAGGCGTTATTTCAGCCTCGGAGTTTGATACCTATGTTGCTATGGTGGGCCTTCGAAACCGTCTGGTTCATGGTTACGAAAAGGTATCACCGGAAGTGTTGTATGGAATTATAACAAAGCAATTAGACGACTTTGAGAAATTTATCGGCTCAATTATGCCAATAATTCGCTTAAGCAAATCAGACCGTTAATCTAAAAAATAGCCACTCATTGTCTTGTGATTCAGATACTGGATTGATTGTAAGCCCTTAAGCATAAGACGTCTTCTGTGGGTTTTTGCATAGATATGGCAACCTCGCCCTGCCTTTACGCCGCATAAAACTTACACAACTGCCGTTTATTTACACTCACTT
>CAYTKB010000063.1:0-11168 GCA_964438265.1 uncultured Acetomicrobium sp.
CGTATAGGGAAGCACGATGCCTCCCTTCGTCTTCTCCTCCTGCGTGAGAACCTTGACCACTACTCGATCGCCAAGCGGTTTCACCTTCATGCTCGAATCCCTCCTAATCGAAAATTATGTTAGCACTCAATATGAAGGAGTGCTAATCAAGCCATGAATAAGGATAGCGATAAGCGCCAATATATTCAACATCCAATAATCACGGTTAATGGCGTTTATCCAAGAATAATGGCCATAGTGGCGTTCATTCTTGCGAAAGCGCTGTTTTTCGCCGTTTTTCTCTCGTTTTCTTTGAATTACCTAGCGAGCACCAAGGAAGGGTCGGGAGAAAAGGAGATGTCAGACCGCAAGCCGCGCGCATAGGCATCGTAACCGGCCGCAGCGATCATGACGGCGTTATCCGTGCAGAGTTCTCGAGGGGGAAGATATACCTCCCATGCATCTTGAGAGGCCACAGCTTCTCTAAGAGCGCTGTTCGCCGCCACCCCTCCCGATACGGCCACCCTCTCAACGCCCGTCATCTCCACAGACAGGCGCACCTTGGACATCAACGCCTCCACGGCAGCGCGCTGAAATGAGGCGCATATATCCGCTACTGGGATGAGAACGCCCTCCTGCTCCAAGCGGCGCACGGCCCAAAGGACCGCCGTCTTCAAGCCGCTAAAACTGAACTCCACATTTCTGGTGTGCCCGAGCGGCACGGGGAATGCAAATGCCTTCGGGTCACCCTCTTTGGCCAGACGATCTATCGCTGGCCCTCCGGGATACCCCAAACCCAAGAGCTTGGCCACCTTGTCGTAGGCCTCGCCAGCAGCGTCATCGCGCGTCCTCCCCAAGAGCAAATAGTCGCCGAAGGACCGCACCAGGATGATCTCAGTATGGCCGCCCGAAACGATCAGGCACAAAAACGGAGGTTTCAAAGAGGGGTGGGCCAACACATTGGCGAATATATGCCCCTCCAGGTGGTTTACGGCGATCAACGGAACCTCCCAAGCCTGAGCGAGGGCCTTGGCCGTCATTGCACCTACCAGGAGCGACCCCATGAGGCCAGGACCTCTCGTCACAGCGACGAGGTCGATGTCGCGATGAGGGTTTGAGACCCCGCCATCCGATAAGACTTTGTGAAGGAGAGAAATTATGACTTCCTGATGCTTGCGAGAGGCCAATTCAGGCAATACCCCGCCATAGGGAGCATGCAAATCCACTTGGCTTGATACTACAGAAGAGAGCACCTCCCTCGGCCCCGAAAGTACGGCCAGGGAGGTGTCATCGCACGACGTCTCGATGCCTAAAGTCAAAAAGGAAGCATCACTCACGCTGCACACCCACTGCAACCGGAGCAATTCCCGCCGCAGTTCGCCTTCTTTCTGATGGGTCTTCCCTCGAGGTGAAAGAGCACCTTGCCGCGGCAGAAGGGACAGCGGTTTACGGGATCTTCCACCTCGAATTCCCTATCGCAAGCGACGCAGCGATATTTATGCATCACGCTTCACCTCCCCTTCGGGACACGAAAGGTAGCCTTGTCTTCTCCATACGAGATGATTATCTCCTGGCCAGGTTTCAGCTTCAAACCGGGGACGCGAAAGGAAAGGCTACCCTCAAAGTGGCTCGGCAGATCTCCCTTCGGGACATACGCCGGCTTTGTGAGGATGTCCTCGTCCTTTAGCGCGTAATCGGCGACGGAAATCTTCGTGGGGTCGAACGTCCACGGGTTATATGTCTCGATGCGCAGCACAAAGAGGGCGCCCCCTTTTAACTCTTCACTCGCGAAATCCTTGGCATGCCAACGAAGCCAGTCGGGGAATCCACTCGGGGTCCTCAGCGCTTCAACAAGGGCAGCATCCACATATATGAAATCGAGCCTCGCCTGAGCGCCTATAACGAGGCCATCCAACTGCTTCCCTTCCGCTCGTATGGAGACCATCCTTTCCTGGACCAGCACCTCTTCATCCGCTATTGCCGCCGAAGCGAACGAACACAGCAAAATCGCAATGATAACCCGTATTTTATTCATCCCTTTTCGCCCTCGCTTTATCCCGCCTTATCGCTTCTGCTATCCATCGCCACTCCGCGCACTTCAGGCGCCGCACAGTTATTATATAACTTGCAGCACCAACGGCGAAGGCGCCGCACATCCAAAGGGTCCGCAAGGGCAACCCAGCGCCTAAGGGATAGGGTATTAAAAACTTATAGAACATCGAAGCTCCACCTGTAACCGCCAAACTCAAAGCGAGCCTCGACACCCACGGTACGTCGAAAAGCCCGATCGATCTGCCGAGCGAGGTGCGCAAGAACTGTCCACCGACGAGAGACGCAGACGTGAAGGCAATAGCGCTGGATAGCGCAAGCCCCCTATAGGAAAGGAATCGCATGAGGATCACGCTGCAGGCGAGGTTGGCCAAAACGCTCGTAGCTACGACGAAAAACGCAGCCCTGGGGAAGCGACGAGCATAAAGCGCCCTCAGGATAACGTTGTTGCAGGCCATGCCAGGAAGTCCAAGGGCATAAAAGAAGAGGGCACCGTTCGTCGCGCGCCAGGCCCAGTCGCCAAAGGCGCCACGGTAGAACAACAGATGAACTGCCTCGCCCGCATATAAGAGGGTGCATAGGGTTATGGGTGAAACAATGAAGAGCGCGAAGCGTAGGGCATCTCGCCCTATGTCGGCAAAGGCGACTTCGTCCTCGAGGGCAGCCCTAGAAAAGAGGGGAAGCACAGCCTGAGAGACGGCTATTACGAAAAGGCCGAGGGGAAGCTGGATAAGGCGATCCGCATAGTTGAGCACAGAAATGGCCCCATCCTCCAAAAAAGATCCGAGGATGCGGTTTATGATGGGATGAAACTGGTTCAAGGAAAGCCCAGCGGCATAAGGGAAAAACAGGCGAACCATACGCCAGAGCTCCGGATCCCTTCCCGGCATGGCCGGAATGAGCACCAAGCCCTTGCCCGCGCACCACGCCCACTGCAGGCCCATCTGAAAACATCCGCCCAACAAAACCGCAACGGCAGGGGCCCATATTCCCATTCTCCAATATAATAACGATATGGCCACTATATAAACTAAGTTGGCCACTGCAGGGGCTATAGCGGGCACGAAGAAGCTCTCCATGCTGTTGAGTGCTCCCATGGCCAAGGCAGCGAGGGAAACCAAGATGAGATATGGCATGAGAAGGCGAGTCAAGTTCGTCGCCAAGGCGGCATCCTGCCCCTTAAAGCCGGGGGCTATAAGAAAGACCAGATAAGGCGCAAAGACTATGCCCGCTGCGACGACGAGCACTCCCATCGCCAGGAGGAGCGTTACGGCTTCTTTCGCAAGCCTCTCGGCGCGATCGAGGCCGTCCTTCGCCAAGGTTTGAGAGAAGACGGGGACGAAGGTGGCAGAGAGCGCCCCCTCCGCCAAGAGCTGTCGGGACAGGTTTGCCAACGTATAGGCCACATAGAAGGCGTCGAGCTCTCGCGTGGCGCCAAAAAACGCTGCTGTGAGGATCTCCCTCAGCATGCCGAGGATGCGGCTCGCAAGCGTGCCAGCCGTCATCCGCAGCGAATGACGCACCATCTTGGAGACAAAAAGGTCAGGAGAGGACTGTGAAGATGGAGAATGGGCTTCTGTCATTTAAAGTGCACCTCTGGGGGTTGGGCAACAGGTTGAGGGGAGACGATGGCGTCGGCGTCTGCATAGCAGAATCGCTCATACCAATAGCGCCGCCGTGGATGCGCGTCGTGGTCTGCGAAACGGTGCCCGAAAACTACACACCGTGGCTCTTGCGCGACCGTCCCAAAGAGCTCGTCGTAGTAGATGCGGCGAACATGGGCCTCAAAGCTGGCAGCATAAGACGCCTTGCGCTCGACGACCTCGCAGAAGCCATTTTTGCAACTCACGGAATAACCCTGCCTCTCATATTGGGGCCTCACTTGGAGTGGTTAGCGGTGACGGCGATAGGCATACAACCCGAACAACTCTCACCGTCTCTTGACCTATCTCCCGCCGTGCGTCGTGCAGCTTCTGCCGTCATAAGCACCATCCTCAACGGCACTTGGCAAAAAATACCGCGCCTTCACCAGCGAAAGCGCTCGCCCAAGTAAAATCTGCGCGCCATGTCGCTCGCGGCGACATCTCTGGGAGAGCCCTCAATTACTATACTGCCGTTGTGGATCAAGCAAGCCCTGTCCGTTATGGCCAACGTCTCTCTGACGTTATGGTCGGTGAGTAGTATGCCGTATCCTTTTGACTTTAGGCTAATGATGAGCTGTTGGATGTCGTAAACTGCAATAGGATCTATCCCGCTGAACGGCTCATCCAACAAGATGAAGTCAGGCATCGTAGCCAAACTGCGGGCTATTTCCACGCGCCGCCTTTCCCCGCCGCTCAGAGAGCTGCCGTGCACGTGAGCTATCTCGGCGATGCCGAACTCTTCGATGAGATGATCGACTATCTCCTTCCGCCCTTTTTGATCCAAACCCCGTTCTTCGAGGACGAGCTCCAGGTTTTCTCTAACGGTGAGATTTCTAAACACGGAGGGCTCTTGAGGAAGATATCCTATTCCCAAGCGCGCTCGCCTATACACGGGCATCGACGTCACATCTAAGCCATCGAGGTAAATTCTGCCTTTATCGGGAAAGATCAGCCCGACGATCATGTAAAAGGTGGTGGTCTTTCCTGCGCCATTCGGGCCCAACAGGCCGACTATCTCCCCTCGCTTCACCTTGAGGCTTACCGACGACACGACGGTGCGCTCTCGAAAGCTCTTTTCGAGCTTCTCCGTTCGCAGGGTTTGGGCCATTTATTTTTTCTCCTCTCTCACGAACTCGATCTGAGGAGATCCGTGAGCTTCAACTCTCCTGCTCTCCAAAAACAGGATTAGCGTGTCTGCCCGTATTGTGCGGTCCTTCTGAAATGCCACCGCCTTTTTGCCCGTCACGGTGATCGTGCCGCGATCCTTGGAGTAGACAGCCCTGTTTCCAGAGAGTGTCGTCTCCCCTTGGGAGGTGCGCTGCTTGGCAATCACGTTACCAACGGCTATTAAATCCTTTATCTCTTCGCCCTCAACGTTGCCCTCGATTTCTCCGGCGGAAAGCACAATCCCTTTGGCCTTATCTTCAAAGTGCTTCGCATCCTTAGCCCAAAAACGGCCTCCCTGGCGGCCGACCTCTTGAGCCTGAACCGCATAAGCGCTCGTGACCGCGTCCACATTCGATCTGGCGACATAGTTATCCGGAGAGCCCCAGAGCCACTCGAGCTCGTCGGCAACTATGCGCTCTTCCCCGCGCAGCAGCTTAGCGTTTCCCTTAGCTTTGGCTATCCTTCCCTCTTCGCGCTGCTGCACCACTAATTCGTCACAGACTAAGTCAATTCCCTCCTTTTGGAAGTGGCCGCGCACGTTGCCATAAAGGCGGAAAGTGCTGCCATCAGACTTTCCTTCGCCCTCATTGGCTTCTATTACGATGTTTGCCTCCCGGATCACCACGCTGCCGGAGACCTTGATTTGGCCCGCCGAGGGATCATAATACAGACTCTCGGCGTTCAATGTCACCGTCTCCTGAGACGCCGCAACTGCGGTCCAAAGACAGAGGCACAACAATGCCCCCATGATCTTTCTCACGCGCTTCACCACCTAAAAAGAGCTCGCCTTCTATTTTATCCCATCTCAGGAGAGGAAGCACCTGCGCAGGGCTTCCACAGCGCGCTCCACATCGCTGGATTCTACGACACACGTGATCGATTCATTAGTAGACGAGATCATGTCTATATTGATGCCCTCTTGTGCGAGGGTCGAAAACACTTGATATGGAACCTCGGGCCGTTCGGACACTCCGGGGCCGGTTACCGTAACGCGACCGATTTCGGCGTCGAACGTCACGCCCTGGGAGCCTATCTCCTTCGCCACTTCGCGGCAAGCCTCTATAGCTTTGCCCAGGATATCCCTCCTGACCAGGAAGGCTATATCATTTACGCCACCTCTCATGATGCTTTGGATGATCATTCCGACCTTAATGTCGCGCTCGGCTAAGCGCGAAAAGAGGCGAGCCGCTATCCCGGGCACATCCGGCACGCCCAAAATTGCCACCTTTGCCACATCGCGATCACAGATCACAGAGTCCACAGCCCGATCGTCAAAGGTCTCGGGCTTATCGGCCGCTTTTGACATGTTGTATCTCCTCCTTGTCGAGCGAAGGCTCTGTATATTCTACAACGGCTCCGTTTTCGTCTATGTCGAGGACAAAAAAACGGGAACGAACCCCCTTTTCCATGAACGTGCGGCAGGCTGCCTCGGCGACCTCTTGCACGTTCCCTCTCGCAAAGGCCATGACGCTCGGACCTGAGCCGCTTATCGCCACACCGAGACATCCGGGAACGGACCTTACCCTTTCCAAAATCTCCTCTCCACCGGGGAAGAGGCGAGCCCTGAACTGCTGGTGAAGCCGGTCTTCCATGGCCCACGGCAAATGGTTCCACTGTCCGGTCGCCCATGAAGCAGCGAGCAGCGCCACGCGACTCACGTTAAAAATTGCGTCGCTCAAGCTCACTTGCTCAGGCAAAGCTTGACGGGCCTCGCTCGTGCTCACCTCCACATTGGGCACAGCCACAACCACAACTATATCCCGAGGAGGAGAAGGGAGCTTGACATACCGCAGCTCGTGGCCATCCCAGGAGCTGACTACCATGCCGCCCAAACAACTCGGGACCACATTATCTGGATGTCCTTCGATGGAAACCATCAAGGCGAGCAGCTCATCCTTGTCCAAGGGGTCGTCTCTTATGGCATTGGCGAGGAGCACCCCGCCGACTACCGCGCTGGACGAACTTCCAAGCCCTCTGCGCAAGGGAATGGCGTTGAGACATCGAAGCTTGAGCCCGGGGGCTTCGATCCCCCACTCCTTCGCGGCGCGCTCATAGCTTTTGATGAGCAAATTTCCAATGGGATCTTCGAGCTCATGCTCCCCCTCGCCGATCACTTCTATCTCGTAGCTGCCGCTTGGAAGAAGCGAAAGGAGGTCGTAAAAATTGTAGAGAGAAAGGGCCATGCCCAGCGTATCGAAACCAGAACCGAGGTTTGCGCTCGACGCTGGCACCTTCACCCGCAAGATCATGGCGCCATCACCTTCCGCAGGGCCTCCATGGTTCCATCCACTTCAACGGGCTCACCGGCCTTGGACATGGCTGTGTCCGGATCCTTTAGGCCGTTCCCCGTCAGTATCATCGCGATCGTCATCGCCTGCGGCAATTTGCCATCCCGCTTGAGCCTCATCAGCCCCGCCAGCGGAGCGCAGGAGGCCGGCTCGGCGAAGACGCCTTCACGAGAAGCCAAAAGGCCTTGGGCTTCGAGTATCTCCTCGTCGCTCACGGCCATGAAGAATCCGCCGCTCATTTTGACCGCAGCGCGGGCCTTAGGGGCGTTCACCGGCCGACCTATGCGAATCGCCGTAGCGACGGTCTCGGGTTTGTCGCATTCGACGCCTTTAACGAGAGGCGATGCCCCCTGGGCTTGAACGCCCACCATTCGCGGCACGCCCTGACACCTTTCCATCCGCCGATACTGGACGAAGCCAGCCCAGTAGGCGGTGATGTTTCCTGCATTCCCAACGGGAAGAACGCACCAATCTGGAGCCCTACCCAGTTCGTCGCAGATCTCCCAAGCGCCGCTGCGTTGGCCCCAGAGGCGATACGGGTTCACGGAGTTCACGATGGCCAACCGCCACTCGTCGGATGCAGCCATCGCCAACTCCAAAGCCTTGTCGAAGTTGCCGCGTACCGCCAAAACCTTGGCACCGTAGATCAAGGCTTGAGCAAGTTTGCCCCTCGCCACTTTGCCGGCGGGAAGGATCACATAGCAGGGGATGCCGGCCGCCGCGGAGTAAGCAGCCGCCGAGGCGGAAGTGTTGCCAGTGGAAGCGCAGACGACGGCACGAGCCCTGCCTTCCAAGGCTTTAGCCACCGCCAACACCATCCCCCTATCTTTAAAAGAACCGGTGGGGTTGGCGCCTTCCACCTTTCCGTACAGCTTTACGCCCAAGCTTTTGCCTACGTTTCGCAACGGCAAAAACGGCGTGTTTCCCTCTCCCAGCGAGATGCGCGGGGTTGCAGATGTGAGAGGAAAGAGATCCTCATAGCGCTCGAGCAAACCAATCAATTTTTATCCCTCCAAATAAATAAAAGATCTTGCCCACCCCCACAAGGAGACGGGCAAGATCCCGCGGTTCCACTCCTCTTCCGGGCACTGGGCCCGGCGCTCGAAATCCGCTGTTTGGGGCGGACCCCGCCGCCTTATCCTAACTAAGACTAAGGCTTCGACGACAGCTCTGGGGTGGTCTTCACATCGACAAGCGCAGGAGCCTCGCACCTTTGGCCCCCTCTCTGAAGCGCTCGTGCCGATACTACTCTCCCCTTCATCGCAATAATTTAAAGCTTAAATCACAAAGCATCTCACGACGTTAAATGGCCGTCGTTCATCGGCGATCTAAATCGAACTTTGATCCTCATATATCAAAACCATACAAACCTGGAACACATCTACTTCCATTCAACAGCTCAAAAATCCTTCATAATTGCCGATCGGGGTTGGCTTCACTCCTCGGGCTCGAACATGTCCTTCCCTACGCCACAGACGGGGCAAACCCAATCATCAGGGAGCTCTTCAAAGGGCGTCCCGGGGGCAATGCCCGAATCGGGGTCGCCATTGGCAGGATCATAAACATAGCCGCAAACCGTGCATACGTATTTCATACCTCCATCTCCCCTCCCATAACTCTTGGCAATCTAACAAGCAGCATTATATAGCCTCACTGAAGATAAAACAAGCAACCTGTTTTCGCTTGGAATTTTATATGAGGCATCTGTCCGCTTCGCCTACATTTTTACATGAGGTATTAAGGCAACTTCAAAAGACAGCCGCGCTAAGGCTCCGCAGATCCAAGCTGAGGTTTCTCGGTTTACCCATAGATGCACAACGCACTTCTTTACCTAAGGCTCCGTCTGTATTCTGCCCTACGCCGTTTTACGAAGGCAACACTTTGAGGTTTGCGATCTAAAACGTCAAGACCGCATAACCATCTTTAAGATATCCAGTCAGCGGTTCTCCCATGTAAATCACTTCGATCCCTAACTCTTCCAACCGCTTGGATACCCCATATCTGTCCGCACAGGCCTTGCACGCCAACAACTCGACGCCGGCTTTTTTCAGCTCGGCCAATTCCGCCTGCAGCTCTTGGTCCACAGATATGAGCTTCGCCGAAGGGCCCCAGACCACCAGCTTGACGTCGTTCCACCATCCCTTGAGTTTGGAGTTCTTTGTATACATGAAGACCGTATTTAAGGCCACATCTCTGTCCCTCGAACTCCATACCACTACCAACGTATCGGCCTTTGCCAACGACATATCCCCCTCTTATTAAGGACTTACAGAACTGTCATCGTTCAGAGAACTTAACACTACTTGATGCCGTCAACGATTCCGCGCATGTAGCCGCCTTCCTTGCGCAGGAATTTGGAATAGACGTTCATCTCGTCACCGAAACATACGTGCCTGACGCCGAGATCCAAATAGTATTTAACGTCGTCCGGATTTCCGTATATTTCGCATCTGGGCTGTACGCCGTGCTTCAAGGCAACTTCGATCATCCTGCGCTCCGCGGCTTTGCACTCTTCGGCCGCGTCGGCCTTGTTTTTGCCCATGCTCATGGAATAATCGGATGGCCCGAACTGAACCATGTCGACGCCGGGGATAGAGCAGATTTCTTCGATGTTGTCCATGGCTTCTTTCTTCTCTATCATGAAGCAAAGGACGACGTCGTTTACGCGTTTGATATGCTCCAGTTGGGAGATGTAGGGCTGGCAACCGATATAACGACGGTTCGGGAAGCCGAATCGCCCTCCGGTAGCCGGCTCGTCCGCTTTTACGGCTTTTATAGAGGCACGGACTTCATCCGGAGTCTTGTGGTCCGTGAAGAGGATAGCCTGAAAGCCGGAGGCGATCGCCTTCTGGGCGACATACTCGCGGCTCTGGAAATCGACTTTGATCATAGACCCCATGTTGTGCAGTTCGCAGGCACGAGCTATGTTTTCTAAATCATATTGATCGAAAGGAGAGTATTCGGCTACATATTCAATATAGTCGAAATTTCCGCTGGTGCCAACGTATTCGACGACCATGGGCCACTGGCTCAACACGCGGGTGCCCAAGGAAGGCTTCCCCGCCCTCAAAAGCTCCCTTAGTCTGTTTTCCTTCATCTAAAAGCTCCTCCTTCTATGGCGACTCCGGACTTAAACCCGAGGTTCTTCGGTCCATTAACGGGCACATGATCTCACCCATTCCCCAAAGGCTACGCCTAAGCCTTTATTGTATCTTATTATATGCCTTATCTATATGCAACTCGGATCCTTGACTGCGATCGGCAAAACGTTACAATACGTGTGGGTTCAAAAAATTACATATTGGCGACATCTTGGTGAACGGGAAGCCGGTGTAAATCCGGCGCGGCCCCGCCACTGTAAGCCTGACTGAACTGCATTATGCCACTCCGCAACTGGGGGAAGGCGCAGCGTTCGGGATGAAGGCGAGCCAGGAGACCGGCCAAGAAGCGGGAAGTTGTTTTCACGCGCGGGCGTGGGGCGGCATTTTTTGTGCGAAGGTGCCCTTGCTGTTTAAGTCCGCGAGGGCACCTTCGTATTTTTTATTTTTAACACAAAAAGGAGGGAACGAACATTGAAGAGGATCTTTCTGGCTTTGGGAATAGTTTTATTCTTGGTGCCACCTCTCGCCTTCGGGCAAGAGGAGATCGAACCTGTGGTGGTAACAGGAAGCCGCATAGCTCAGGCGCTTGAGGAAATCCCCGCCCCTACTTATGTAATCACCAGCGAAGACATAGAAAAAGGCCATGCCAAAACGTTGGGAGAGCTTTTGAGCACAATACCTGGAATACAGACCGCCAGGCGAGGGGCATGGACCCAAGATGACGTGATCTATATGCGGGGCCTGAGAATCCAAATGCTCATCATGGTGGATGGCGTACCTTATTACAAAGGCTCATACGCAGAGTTCGGCAACCCCCTCGATCTGCGCTCCATACCGCTCGAATCCATCGAACGAATTGAGGTGGTAAAAGGGGCAGGATCGGCCATATACGGCTCCATGGCTGCAGCCGGCGTGATAAACATAATCACTAAAGGCTCTAA
>CAYTKB010000064.1:0-2212 GCA_964438265.1 uncultured Acetomicrobium sp.
CTCCGCATTTGCCACAGCCACTGCCAAGTCTACAGGCACGTTATACTTGTTGCAGTAGTGGACGAAGGCAGCAGCCTCTCTCCAGGCAATTTCGGCGCTCAAGCTCCTATTTTGTTCCTTTATATATCGAGATAATAAAGCGAGCTCTTTTTGTCCCCGAGGTTTCATTCCGTGGAGAAAGCGAAGAACTGAAGAGGGATCTCCGCTCCATTGGAGGAGTTCTTCATAGGAGGCGCCCGTAGCCTTTAAAGCCTCCTTGACGGCTGGGTCTAATGCGACCATTCCTTGACCGCTCTTCATCGCACCATCTTTGGCTTCTACAGATTCAGGATGACCCCACATCATTGTAGACGCGCACACGCTGAAAGCAAGGGCAAGAAGGAAAAGCTTTCTTTTGCTCATCGCAGCTTGTCCCCTTTCTTAAGGATTTGACACCTATGGGTGTCAACGTAAAAGGTGTAATGGTTATTATAGCATAAGCTGCAAATTGGCCCTGGCGCGGTCTGTGGTTATGTTACGATCTCAGCGTTGCGCTGTGATTTCGGTAGGCGTATTACGAACGTCGCTCCTTCTTTCGTAGGTTCAAGGAAGATATCGCCATCGTGGGCTTCTATGATTCTCTTTGCTATGGAAAGCCCCAGGCCGTATCCCCCTTTGCCGAAGCGAGATCGAGAGGCCTCCCCCCTCTGGAAGCGCTCGAAGATTTTATCGGCTACCCCTGGAGGGATTCCGACGCCGTTGTCTCGGACGCGAAGGGTCCAGTTGTTTCCTTCGTCAGAAAGCGCAATCGAAACCCTCCCACCGCTCGAATTGCCGAAGCGCTGATGGATGTATTTGACCGCGTTGTCCAACAGGTTCCCTATGGCCCGCCTCAACTCCTCATAATGCCCTTTTAGCGGTGCCGAGGGAGGCAGAGAGCATTCGATCTTTATATGGGAAGCCAGCGGATGTGAGGTGTACTCCTTTGCGAGGAACGCTACGGTGTAAGCGAGGTCTATTTCGCTCATTTCCTCCGTCGGCGGGCGCGACTCCAACCGCGATAAGAGAAGAAGGTCGTCTACGAGGGCGCTTATGCGCTCTTGTTGCTCTACGATGCGCCTCAGAATTTTCCCCTTTTGTGGCTCTTCTATGTCTGGGTTTTCTATCAGCAACTCCGCCGCTGCCCTGATGGCCGTGAGGGGTGTTTGCAGTTCGTGGCCCGCGTCGGCCACGAAATTGCGCCGCGCCTCCTCAAGCTGATATTGCTCCGTAAGATCTTCCAGCGTGACGAGGATGCCTTGACGAAGTGGCCTGGCCTGGGCCCTCAAATAGCGCTCCGGCTCGGTTAGTGCCTTAAAAATGATAGGCTCAGGCGTTATGCCCGAATGGACCGCATCGGCCAGTTTAAGCAGTTCGGAACGGTTCAACAGGCCTGTTATCGGCTTATTAGCCCATTCGCGGGATAGGTTCAAAAACCTTTCAAGGGCGCTGTTCGCGTAACGCAAGCGGCCGTGCTCGTCTGTAACCATCACGCCTATTGGTAGCGTCTCCAATATAGAGGCTAAGTCATCCCGCTCCATCTGAAGGGCGGATAGGGCACTTTGCAATCGCTCAAGCCATCCCTTCATCTTCGCCGAGAGCCTTCTTATCTCGAGGCTTCCGACGAGGGGAATAGATGTTGTTTCGCCGCGCTCCACGCTCTCTGCAGCCTCGGTCAGTTCCGTCAATGGATGCACTATATTGCGGACCACCCACAGCTCTAAAAATAAGGTTATCGCCGCCGTGATCGTTATCGCCAAAAAAACTTGTGCTCTCCATCCAAATGGGCTTCCGTGCAGGATGCCCTCTATGAGCAGCCAGCTCAATGCGAGGGCGCACAAAGTAGCTGCAGCGACTAAAAGGGAAAGTTTTCCCTTAAGCGTTTTCACGCTCTTCCCTCTCGAAACGGAGCCTATATCCCCTGCCGCGGACGGTCTGGATGAAACGCTCCACGTCGCCGTCGTCAGCCAATTTGTGGCGCAGCCTCCAGATGTGCACATCCACAGTCCTGGAGTCGCCGAGCGTCGTACCCCACACTTTCGCCAGCAGCTCGTCCCTGGAGAGGGTTCTTCCCTCGTTGCGGGCCAAAACCTCAAGCAGCTTGTATTCCGTAGGGGATAGATCCAAGGCATTACCGTTGAGCGTGGCCTCTTGCGCTTCCATGTCGACCTTAAGCGGACCTATATTCAAAACA
>CAYTKB010000064.1:2222-11011 GCA_964438265.1 uncultured Acetomicrobium sp.
CAGCGCCAAGAGCACTTCGTCGACGGGATCTGCGCAATAAGGCTTTGATCCGCGCTGAGAGCTCGGATAGGGAAAAGGGCTTGCTCACATAGTCGTCGGCTCCCAATTCAAGTCCTTTAATTACATCGAGTTCGTCTCGCCTGGCTGTGAGCATGAGGATGAGGATATCCCTGGTATTTCTTTCTTCCTTAAGCTTGCGACATATCTCCCAACCGTCGAGCTTGGGCAACATGAGATCTAAGATCAAGAGGTCGGGGAGCGTCTCGAAAGCCAGATCCAGGCCTTGGTCGCCGTCATAGGCTATGAGAACTTGATATCCTTGCCGCTTCAATGATTCTGCGATCAGCTCGGCGATGGCCTCCTCGTCTTCGATGATAAGGATGCGCTCTCCCGGCACGCGCTATCCCTCCACGGGTTTTCTTCGCAGCTCAGAGGCGCGCACCCTTCTCCCTGTGGCGATCAGTATGATCCGCTCTGCGATGTTGGTGACATGGTCCCCGGCGCGCTCAAGTGTCCTCGCCACAAAGAGGAGATCGGTGGCTTGTTCTATGTTCTTCGGGTTTTCCATCATGAGTATCAATAACTCTCGAAAGATCTGCTTCTCGAGCGCATCGATCTCGTTATCTTTGTTGCATACCTCTTCGGCCAATGCGGCATCGCGATTCATAAAGGCCAAAAGCGCCTTGTCGACCATCTCCCTGATCGTGGCCTCCATCCTGGGTATGTCGATCAACGGTTTTATCAATTTTTCCTTCGATAACCTCAAGGCAAATTTGGCTATATTCGTGCCGTAGTCTCCTATGCGCTCGAGGTCTATGGACATGTGGATGATCGAGGACACTATCCGCAGGTCTACTCCCAGCGGTTGGAAGCGAGCCATAAACTTGAGGCAGTCTTCATCTATGGAATCGGCCAGTTCGTCCAAGGCGTCATCTCCATTTATTACCTCTACAGCCAAGTTGTCGTCTTTCTGCCGAAGCGCCCAGACTGCTTTCGAGAGCGCATCCTCGGCGAGCTTGCCGAGCTTAAGGAGCTTCTGCTCGATCTTCTCTAACTCCATATCCATGTGTTCTCTCGGGTTCACAGATGTCATCTCTCAATCCCTCCTCTTTATCCAAAACGTCCAGTCACATAATCTTCCGTGCGTTTATCCGCCGGAGCGGTGAAAATGACCTCTGTGGGGCCTACCTCTACGAGCTCTCCCATCAAGAGAAACGCTGTGATGTCGGAGATGCGCGCAGCCTGTTGCATATTGTGGGTTACTATGACGATAGTATAATGTTCTTTGAGTCGACGCACCAGATCCTCGATGCGAGCTGTGGCGAGAGGGTCGAGCGCGCTGGTGGGCTCGTCCATGAGGAGAACCTCCGGCCTTACGGCTATGGCTCGCGCTATGCATAGCCGTTGTTGCTGTCCTCCCGAAAGGGCCACTGCGGAGGTGTTGAGTTTATCGCTCACCTCATCCCACAATACTGCCTCTTTCAAGCTCCTTTCGACGATTTCGTCCAACTTCCTTCTATCGGTTATGCCGTGTATTCTGGGACCATAGGCTACGTTGTCGTATATCGACAGCGGGAACGGGTTAGGCCGCTGGAACACCATGCCGACTCTCCGGCGAAGACTTATCACGTCCGTGTTCGGCGCGTAAATGTCCTCCCCGTCCATAAAGATCTTTCCTTCCGTCCTGACGCCCGATATAAAGTCGTTCATTCGGTTCAGGCAGCGCAGAAGACTGCTCTTGCCGCACCCCGAAGGGCCTATGAGAGCTGTAACGGCGTTACTCGGAATGGAAAATGACATCTTTTTGAGGGCCTCGAAGTCTCCGTAATATAGTGAGAGGTCTTGGATATCGAATTTGCTCTCCTTTAGCGAAACGCCGTTGACGTTTGTCTTTATCATATCTCTATCCGTCCTCAATCCTTTAGCGCAATGCGCGCATCCTGATGCGGGCCCGCCATATCACGCCCACCAACGTTACCCCCAAGACCAACATCAACAGCGCCAAAACGGTGCCATATTGGATGCCTCTGGTCTCGCTGATATGAGTTCCAGCCGTGGCCAAGATATAAACGTGATATGGAAGGGCCATCACTTCCATAAATAGGCTTGTGGCATATCGCGGCGTGTAGAAGGCGGCACCCGTAAATATGATGGGGGCAGTCTCCCCTGCTACTCTGCCGACGCTCAGTATAACTCCGGTCAGGATCGAAGGAAAGGCTGCAGGGAGCACTACCCTGCTTATAGTTTGCCACCGCGTAGCTCCAAGCGCGAAAGAGGCATCCCTGTAATCTTGAGGGACGGCCATTAAGGCTGTCTCCGAAGCCCCCACGATGAGAGGAAGGGCGAGACATCCCAGCGTCAGCCCGGCCGAGAGCAGGCATGGGCCGAACTTTAAAGATATGACGAAGAGCGAAAGGCCGAAGAGGCCATATACGACCGAAGGCACGCCTGCAAGGCACCTCACCGCTAATCTCAATGCTTGGGTGAAAGCCGTCTCTCTGGCGTACTCGACCAAATATATGGCAGTAGCTACACCTATGGGAAAGGCGAACGCCATTGATACCGCTATGAGCTGCAGCGTCCCGACGATTGGAGTCGCGATCCCGCCCTTCGTCATGGAGTCTCTGGGTGGCTGGGTGAAAAACTCCCAGCTCAATGCTTTCCAGCCTCGCTCCGTCAGAAATGCGATGATGCCCAAGAGGATTAAGATCGCCAGGGCCATAAACGTCCACAGCAGCACGGTAGCAGCTCTGTCCTTGAACAGTCTCCATCTCATGCCTTCCACCTCCAGCGCCGCTCCACCCAGAGGGCTGTAAGGTTTATCGCAAGCGTCATGATTAAAAGCAACAACCCTGCGAAGAAAAGGGCGTGATAATGGGGAGATCCCACAGGCGCTTCGCCCATCTCTGCAGCTATGGCCGATGTGAGAGGGCGCACGGGATCGAAGATGGAGCGTGGAATTACGGCAGCGCCGCCTGCGGCCATCAAGACGACCATCGTCTCTCCCACGGCGCGCATAATCCCCAAGAGACATGCTTCTACGACGCCAGGGAGGGCCGCAGGGAAGAGGACGTGGATTATCGTCTCGAGCCTGGTAGAGCCCAAGGCGTACGCGGCATCTCTCAAGTCTTGTGGCACCGCAGTGAAGCTGTCTTCGGCTATTGAAGCTACTATGGGTATGATCATGATGCCCATCAAGACGGAAGCGTTGAACATGTTCAGGCCGGATAGGATATTTAAATTCATCTGAAGCCACGGAGCCAAAAGCACCATTCCGACAAATCCCAACACGACAGATGGGAGAAAGCCTAACACCTCGAGGGTGGGTTTAAAGAACTCTCGCAAAGTCCTGGGGCACACTTCCGATAGGAAGATCGCCAATCCCAAGCTAAGGGGTATGGCCAAAACCGAGGAAAGCAACGTGACGGCGATGGAGCCGATTATTAAGGGCAGCATGCCGAAGTCGGGAGGGTTATATGTGGGATACCAATAGATCCCAAACAGCAGGTCTTTCAGAGAGGCGATCTTCAGTATGGGGATGCTCTCTCTAACTAAAAAGACGAGGATGAAAATCAGGATGAGCAGCCCCACTGCCGCCACAATCGTTATAGCGGCTTGGGGCACCCTATCCCCCCTCATCGCTCCTTCTGTCGACATGTTCGTCTTCACCACCTGAGGTCAAATTTATCGGGCCTGCCGGACGAGCAGGCCCGACTTAGTTCAATTTTACACGAACCGAGGTTTTAATAAAGGGCTATCGGATTGGGACGAACCCCTCGTTGGCCACGATCTTCTGTCCTTCATCGCTCATTACGAAGTTGATGAACTTGAGCGCGGCGCCAGTAGGCCAGCCGCCGGTGAACATGAAGAGATAACGAGATACGGGGTATTCGCCGCTGCGGGCGGTCTCGATCGAGCCCGTTATGCCGTTCACCGTTATAGCTTTCAACTCGTTGTTCAAGTAACCGATGCCGATGTAACCTATGGCGGCAGGATTGCTGGCCACAGTCTGGACCACGGCGCCGTTGGATGCGACTATTAAGGCCTGAGGTGCCACGCGATCGCCCTTTAGCACCTTTTCCTCCCACACCTCATAGGTACCGGAGCTGGTGTCGCGGCTCACTATAGCTATAGGCCTGTCTTGTCCGCCCAGTTCTTTCCAGCTCTTGATTTTGCCCGTGTAGATGTCATGGAGCTGCTCGATGGTCAGGTTAGCGATCGTATTGGACGGGTGCACGACTGGGATTATGGCATCTATGGCTACGCCGAAGGGGACTGGATATCTCCCTTTCTCAACGGCCATCTTCACCTCTTCCTGTTTAATGAAGCGGGAAGAATTGGCTATGTTAGCGGTACCATCGATTAGGGCCCTGATGCCGTTGCCACTGCCGCCGCCAGAGACGGATACCGTGATGTCGGGATTGGTCTTCATGAACTGCTCGGCTGCCGCCTGGGCTATGGGAAGGACCGTGGTGGAGCCGTTGATCACCAGCTGCTCCGCCGCGATAGCGCTGCCCGCCAAAAGGGCTCCCAAGGCCAAAACTGCTGTCGCCAATAAAAACCTCCTCATGGGAACATTCCTCCTTGCGATTTTTTTAAACCTTATCTTCGTACCCAGTATATGGGAGGTATGTAACAGAATCTTTACCGACGAGTAACAACTTCGTTACATTTACGGATTTTGCCCTTTGTCACTTGTCACATCCGATCCGCCGGCTTTGGGGCCTTCCAAAGAAGGCTCTATGTGTATAGTGATGTGCGTATCTCTCCCGAATTTATCCCTCAGTTTTTCCTCCAGATCTTCCGATATATCGTGCGCTTTGACGATGGAAAAATCGCGAGAGACGACCACATGCACATCCACAGCATAGTCTTTGCCGATCTTTCTCGTGCGCAGTTTATGGTAGTTTACAACCTCGGGCACTTGGGCTATGACCCTTTCTATCTCTTCCTCCGTCTCGCTGGGGAGAGATCCCTCCATCAGCTCATGGAGGCTCAGTATCAATATGGATATGGCGACCTTGGCTATAAAGAAGCTCACCGCTATGGCTGCTATGGGGTCTAAGATCCTCCATCTTTCGCCCAAAAACATCGCGCCTCCGATGCCGGCGAACGTACATAACGAGATGAGCGCATCGGATCTGTGATCCCAGGCTTTGGCGACCAGCGTGTCACTCGAAAGCTCTTTTGCTCTTCTTATCGTGTAACGGTATAGTGACTCCTTTGATAGGAGTGTTACGATGGCTGCCCCCAAGGCTATAGGGCCAGGTCTTGGTAAGGCTCTGCCGTGCATGGCAGAGGCGATCCTGCTGCCCCCTGACCAGAGGATGAGTATTGCCACGAGCAACACAAAAGCTCCGACCACGAGCGAAGCCAACGTCTCGACTTTGCCATGTCCGTAGTCGTGGTTGTAGTCTATGGGCCTCTTGGATATATGGAAGCTCACCATGGCTATTATGTCGGTAAAGACGTCCGACAGGGAGTTGGCCGCGTCTGCGATCATAGCAGAACTGTTCCCCAAAATACCCGCTGTATATTTGAAAGCGGCCAGAGCGATGTTCGCCCAAAGCCCTATACGAGAGGCCGCTATTGCCTTATTTGCCCTTTCTGTTGCAGTTAACCCTTTCATTGCCTTTTGCCTCAATCCTCAAGCGAGGAACGCATTTTGAGCCAAGTTGAAGGTTAGCACTGAAGCGGTTTTTTGCCAAGCGTAAGGACGCCTCGATCCGTCTATCTCCCCTTGACATATACCCATCATGGTATTTACACTTTACGGCATGGGGCAACGAGGCCTTTATTTCATATGAGAGGAGAAGCGCAATGGTGCCAGAAGCTTCCGTTTCCTTTGTAGTGGCCTTCTTCGCGGGATTGGCCTCCTTTATTTCCCCCTGCATCCTGCCATTGGTGCCCGCGTTTCTGGCTTACCTCACAGGAAGCGTTGTGACTCTTGACGACCGAAGAAGGGCGAACGTGCGCGCCAAGGCCTTCGTTAGCGCCCTCGTCTTCGTTGCGGGGTTTACCATCGTTTTTGTGGCCTTCGGTCTGTCAGCCAGCGCTATTGGAAGGTTTTTGATCCGACATCAATTGATCGTGCAAAGGCTGAGCGGGGCGGCCATCGTCTTTTTTGGCCTCAATATGACTGGCGTTTTGAGGATAGGCGCGCTGGGGAAAGAAAGGCGCCTTGCCTTTGAGTGGAATAGAAGAGGGTGGATCGGTTCGCTGCTTTTGGGCATGGCCTTTTCGGCAGGGTGGACGCCGTGCGTGGGGCCGATTTTGGCCTCGATCCTTATCATGGCAGGAAGCAGCGCGAGCATGCGCTATGGTGCATTGCTGCTTGCCGTATATTCTTTGGGGTTGGCCCTGCCTTTTTTGGCGGCGGCCGCCTCTTTGGGGTGGCTTGAAAACTTATTAAAGCGGCATTCTGAGGAGCTTGCCTTGGTGACGAAGATAGGCGGATGGGTGCTCGTGGCGATAGGGGTCCTTACGGCGACGGGCGCTTTGTCGCGCTTAAGCGGCATGGCAGGTGTGCTGCTTTGACTTGGGCTTTACGATGAGGAGGTTCAACAGCATGAGAGGCAAGACTACGATAGCGGCGATCGCGGCGCTTTTTGTGGTGGCCATGCTGTGGTTCGTTCTAAAACCCTCAAGCGATGTCAAAACGATCCAGGAAAGAAGAGGCGCCGTGGGAACAGGCGTAGAAGTGGGTAAGGTCGCTCCTAATTTCACGGCGAGCGGGCTTGATGGTAGCCTCATTGCCCTTTCTGATGTGCGCGGTAAGCCCGTGCTTTTGAATTTTTGGGCTACTTGGTGCCCGCCGTGCAGGGAAGAGATGCCCGTCATTCAGCGCTATTTCGAAGAGACCGGGTCCGCTGTGCACATATTGGCCGTGAATTTGACGACTAACGAGAGCTCCCCGAAGGAAGTCGAGGGGTTTCTGCGCCGTGAAGGCTATACCTTCCCTGTGGCTTTGGATATCGACGGAAGCGCGGCAAAACTCTATACGATACGCTTCATACCTACGTCTTTCTTCATCGACGAAGAGGGGATCATCCGCCAGATCCACGTCGGCCCACTCTCTCGAGAGATGATCGAAGAGGTCTTCGGGGAGATGTAACTCAATACGCCTCAGGCAAGCGGTCCTCGAAGACGGGGAGAAACTTTCGCACCTCGTCGACTTTGGTTATATCGATTTCCGCCGTCCCGAGGGCTTCTTCTTCCCCCGCCTCATACAGGATCGACCCCAACGGGTCTATGATCATAGAGTGTCCGCCGAAGGTCGTGCCCGCAGAACTGCCGCACCTGTTGCAGGCTACGACGTACATCTGGTTTTCTATGGCCCTGGATAAAAGCAAAATCCTCCAATGCTCTATGCGCTCTTTGGGCCACTCGGAAGAGACGAACAAAACCTTTGCCCCCTCCAAGGCGAGCCTTCGCGCCAATTCTGGGAAGCGGATATCGTAACAGATGACACAGGCGGCCTTTATGCCATCGAGATCGAAAAGGCATCTCTTTTTGCCGCGGATGAAGTATTTGTCTTCTTCCATGAGCCTTATCAGGTGGATCTTGTCATATATCGCCACAAGTTCACCTTTCGGGTTTATCACCTGTGCCCTGTTGGCGAAGCCGCCAGTAGTTTTAGCCAGGACCGATCCGCCGACGAACCACATGCCATATCTTTTTGCCAGCTCTCCCAAAAAGTGTGCGCTTTCTATCCCCTCTGGCGAGGCCAGTTCATCTGCCCTCTCCAGAGCGTATCCAGTGCTCCAGAGTTCGGGCAGCACGAGGGCTCGCGGCAGTGCACCCTTGGCGTTTTCTCCTTCGAGCATTTGGGCTACTTTTTTGAAGTTTTCCGCCGGTTTGCCGAGCTTTACATCAAGTTGAACTATGCCTACCTTCATATTGCAACCCCCTTGTTATTTATAAAGCTGTGCCATCGTCTTGAATGTTTTAAAACGGTTTAATGTATAATACATGTTGTTGCCTGAAAATGGCAATTGTTCTATTGGGGGGGTGCGGATGTTAAGCAGTTTAAGGGGAAGGCTGATGGCAACGTTTCTTATAATTGGTATTGCAGCTGTCGGCGCTGTTGGTTACATCGCTATTGCTCACTCACAGAGGAGCTTGGTCGAAATAGCCCAAAGAGAAGGAGAGGCTTTGGTAGGGGGTTTATCAGGCGAAATTGACCAATACATTAAGAGTCGACTTGCCTTTTTGGAGTTGCAAACTGAGATAAACGACATTAAATCCATGGACTGGGCCAGACAACAACCAATATTGGCTCGAGCCTTGAAGCGCTTTGGGGGCTTCGAGCAGCTTGTGGTTGCAGATATTGCAGGTAATACCATTTCCACACAGGGCTTTAGAAGTTCTATCGCTAATAGAGATTACTTTCGTGAAATGCTTAGCGAGCCGAGGACGCTTGTGAGCGAGCCCGTGGTGTCAAAAGAGACGGGCAACGTCGTTGTTGTAATGGCATGCCCTATTTTTCGCGACGGAGCGCTCGTAGGCGTGCTTGTAGGTCCTTTGGATTTGAAAGAACTGTCCAACATCATATTGAGCACAAAATGGGGCAAGAGCGGGTATGCTTATGCCGTGGACAAAAACGGAGTTGTACTTATTCACCCCGATCAAAGTCTTGTGGGCAACCTTAATGTATCTATAAAAGGCGAAGAGGTGTCAGAAGAACTCGCAGCTGGAACGAGACAGGCGCTCGGAGGAAAACGCGGAGTTATGCGTTATACTTTTAAAGGAGTGGATAAGATAGCCGGTTTCGCTCCTGTGCCTCTTTC
>CAYTKB010000065.1:0-2890 GCA_964438265.1 uncultured Acetomicrobium sp.
GTCCATTCGGTTATCGCGTCCTTCCAGCCGCTCTCCTCAAGTTTTTTGACGGCTGGCGCGAAGGCGCCGACCCCAGGAAGGAGGATCAGCTCGGCGTTGCGCGGCATGTTAGCCGGAGTCGAAGCGATTTGCCAATCGAGGCTGAGGTATCTCAGTGCTCTGGCGACATTGCCTACGTTGCCGGCGCCGTAGTCTACGATGACGATCATATCCACATCCCCTTGCTGCTCGGAATCGCGTCCGCTGGGGCTAGGGCCTGCCTTAAAGCTCGACCTACCCCTTTAAATATCGCCTCTGCCAGATGATGGCTGTTATCAACGGCTATGGCATGGACGTGGAGGGAGAGCTGGGCCTCTCTGGTTACCGCCTTCCAAAACTCCTCTAAAAGCTCTAAGTCATAACCGCCGCAGCTTGGAGACGGGAAGGGAGCGTTCCAGGTGAGACAGCCTCGTCCGCTCAGATCCACCGCCACGACGACCAGCGTTCCGTCCATCGGCATGGCGCACCAACCGTAACGGTTGCGGTATTGCTTGGAAGCCTCCTCTTTTATAGCTTTGCCCAAGACGATGCCCACGTCTTCCGTTATGTGATGGGCGTCTACGTCCACATCGCCGTCGGCCTGGCATCTCATCTTCCAACCCGCGTGATGGCACAACAACTCTAACATGTGTCTCAAAAAACCGCAGGACATCTCGATGGCTACGTCGCCTGGCTCAAATTCTACAGATAGAGAGATCGCCGTCTCCTTTGTCTTTCTCTCTGCGTCGCTCATTCGCCTTGCGGGCTCCTTTCCTTTGTAACATCAAGCAATTTTTCCACCAGCGGCAGGATGGATGACCAGCCTCGCTGGATGCCGTATCTGCTGGCGATCATACGAAGGGATACAGGGGCCACCTCCTCGAGCACCGTCAAGTGATTCGCCTCGAGCGTGGCCCCGGTTTGCACGATGTCGAGGATGCAATCGGCCAAGCCCAACCTCGGGGCCAGTTCGACCGATCCGTGCAGGTGAACCACATCTACTTGCACGCCCTTAGAGCTGAAATGACTGTCGGCGATCCTCGGGTATTTCGTAGCGACCTTGAGCCACATGAGGGCGCTTTCGTGCCCTATGAAACGCGGGGCCACCGCTTGGGGTCCAGCTACCACCAATCTGCATAAACCTCGTCGCGTGTCGGCCAGCTCTATGAGCGTCGCGTTCGTCTCCCACAGCACATCGCTTCCGGCGAGCCCTATATCGGCTATGCCGCTGTGCACGAAGAGGGGGACGTCCATCGGTTTGGCCAGAAAATAACGCCATCCGTCGTCCTCTATGACCAGACTGCGCCCTTTATGGCTTAACTTGCCGGTGGGCAGGCCGATCTCTCCCAACACCTCCACCGCTTCGTCGAAGACGCGACCCGTGGGAAGGACTATAGAAAGCATCATCGTTTTACCTCCAACAGCCATTCGTCGAGAAAGAGCGTGGCTTGGCCCTTAGTAGACTTAACGATGCGCGCTGATGCGTCGCACCACCACGACAGACCGCGCTGGCGAGCCAGGTCCAGGGCGACAGATGCATCATTGTGCCAGCTCGTCTCCACTCCTATACCCAGGCTCACGAGGTGTCTGGCCAGCGCCATTGTGTCGGATGGCGATGAAGCGCCGCACCATAAAAGCAGTTTAGGAACCGCGTCGAAATCGGACCTGTTCAAGGCTGAAGCCAGCCTCTCAAGGTTGAGTGCAAAGCCCACAGCCTGTCCCAAAACGCCATATTGAGCTAAAAGCCTGTCGTATCGTCCGCCTCCTCCTATGGGTACGCCTACGCCCTCCAGGAAAACGTCGAAGACGGGGCCGCTGTAATAGCCGAGTTCGCGCACGAGCCCCAAGTCGAAGAAGGATATCGAACCATATCCCAGCTCTTCGAGCGAATCGGCGATGCTCTTAAGGGATGCCAGGGGTTCGAATGAACCGAAAAGTACGCTCGCCTCGTCGATGACGTTCTTCGCTCCCTTGAGGTTCGGGAGTGCCTGGAGGAGCTTGCGCCTATCGCCGTCGATGGCCTCCTTTTTTAGCGTCGCGTAATAGGTGGAGTAGTTGCCATCCTGAAGGCATGACAAAAGCTCTTCTGAGATCGGCGTCGGGACTCCTTCGAGCGCTGTGGCGATCACATTCGCATCTCCGAGGACCAAGCGATACCCCCTCAGGCCCAACTTCTCCAAGAACTCGAGTAGAAGCGAGATGATCTCCACATCTGCCCCTCTTCCCTCCCAACCTATGAGTTCTGCCCCTAATTGATATCCTTCTATGTCATAGTTGGGCGAGGAGGGAATTCTAAATAGGCGGTCGGCATAGGATATCCTCAACGGGCGCTCGTGGGGCGGGTGGTGGGCCGCGCAATAGGCTACAACACCGAGCGTTATATCAGTCCGCAAGCAACACGGTTCTCCGTGAGGGGAACTTAAGGGTATAATTCTTCGCTTTAAGTACGGCGAAAGCTTGTCCAACGCCGTCTCTAAGAGCTGTAACCCCGATGGCCAGAACGGACGGTAGCCATAAGAAGCGAAAGTGGAAAAGAACGAGGCTCGGCACCGTTCCATCGCCTCGGCTAGCCCAGCTCCGATGTTTTTGCACCCTTTGGGTATCCGGTTCATCTTCATTTCTCCTCAAATCCACCTTTCATTGCTTTCGAGCGAAGAAATCTCACCCGGCGAATGCTCAGCAAGAAGCCGCCGCCCCGGCGTGGTTAGCTCCCTTTTTCTTGCATTTCTCCGGCATCCTCGGGTTTTTAAAACTTCCCGCAGTCCACAGAGCCTTGTATTTGCCGACATTAAGACATTCTATTAACTAAATAGTATGATATGAAAACAACCTGAAGGCAATGATATCATGTAGGCGGGCTGTTTGTAAAGGG
>CAYTKB010000065.1:2990-10864 GCA_964438265.1 uncultured Acetomicrobium sp.
GAGATGCGAGAGGCAGGACAAAAAAGTTAGCAGAGACTAAGAAACACAAAAAAGTAAAGGCCTGACCCCGCAAGTGTTTAGATAATGTGCTATGATTACAAATGAAGGATGGCGGTTTTTCGGAGGATGCGCCAATGGCGAAGGCATCTTTAGTGCGATATCGATGCGGAGAGTGCGGCTCCGTGAGCCTCACTTGGAGCGGTAAATGCCCGTCTTGTGGTTCGTGGGGCACGCTCTACGAGGAAAGAGAAGAGAAGGAGAAAAAGGCCTCATCCAAGCCACTCGCGCCGGCCGCGCTGGACGAGGTCACTTTCCCCGAAAGGCTCCCCTCTGGGCTTTCGGAGTTGGATAGGGTGCTCGGAGGAGGATGGGTGGCTGGAAGCGTCGTCTTGATCGGCGGAGAGCCGGGCATAGGCAAATCCACGTTGTTGCTCCAGGCGTGCAGCTTTCTCGGAGAGAAGGGTACGGATGTCCTCTACATATCCGGCGAGGAGTCGGCCGCCCAAGTAGCTTTGCGGGCTAAGCGGCTTGGGGCTCGGGGCGGTAATTTGCGCCTGCTGTGTCACGATGACATCGATGAGGCGCTTTCCGTAGCTGCAGACGCAAGATTTGTAGTCGTAGATAGCGTTCAGGCGCTTCGCTCTGCCGATGTAGGTGGCTGGCCTGGCACGATTTCCCAGGTCAGGGCCGTGACGCAGCGGTGCATAGATTTTGCCAAAGAGAGGAACGTGCCCGTCGTACTTGTTGGGCATATCACCAAGGAAGGGCAGATCGCGGGCCCGAAATTGTTGGAGCACATGGTGGATGTGGTGCTGTTGTTCTCCGGCGAGCGCACCTCGTCGTATCGCGTTTTGAGGGGCGTGAAGAATCGCTACGGGAGCACGGACGAGGTGGGCCTCTTCGAGATGAACGAACGTGGGCTTTCGCCGGTGGTCGACCCGAGCAGTCTCTATTGGAGCGGCATGGAGTCATCGGCTTCTGGCGTCGCCATGGGGGTGGTGCTCGAGGGCTCGCGACCCTTGGTAGCGGAGGTACAATGTTTGGCCTGTCCTACGCCCTTCCCCTACCCGAAGAGGACGGCCAGGGGGATTGAGACGAGCAGGGTGCAGCTTTTGCTCGCCGTTTTGGAGCGGCGTTGCGGTTGTTTCAGCAGGACTCACGACGTTTACGTCAACGTCGTGGGCGGGTTGCAGGTTCGCGACCCAGCCGTGGACTTGCCGCTGGCCCTGGCGCTCGCCTCTGCCTTGAAAGATGCGCCGTTGAGGCCGGATCTCTGCATGGTGGGAGAAGTGGGATTGGCGGGCGAGGTGCGGCCAGCCTCCCGCACGCATCTGCGCCTCAAGGAGGCCTCCCGCCTGGGTTTCTGCAGGGCCCTGGTGAGCAGTGCAGAAAGAGACATGAGCCGCGTGGAGGGGGTGGAGGTCATAGCGGTTAAGAGCCTCAGAGAGGCAATGGGGGTGGTGATGCGTTGAAGCGTCATCTCGCAGTTTTAGCGCTTTTCGTCTGCCTCGTTGCATGGGGAGGTTCCGCAGCGGTCTATGCAGAAGAAGCGAAAGTGTTGGTTTCCCCCCTCGATGGCGTCGTGGGGACTGTTCTCGAAGTTTATTTAGCTGAGCTCATAGAACGCGCCCGCAGCGAGGGATTCGACCTCTTGGTACTCGCCGTAGACACGCCCGGCGGCCTTGTGAGCTCGATGACAGCCATGGTGAATAAGATTCTGACCTCACCCGTTCCGATAGTCGTGTGGGTCTACCCTTATGGGGCTAGAGCAGCCTCTGCGGGAGCGTTTATCGTGCAGGCGGCTCACGTGGCTGCAATGGCTCCTGGTACGAGGATAGGCGCTGCTCATCCGGTGACCGCCGGCGGCGGTGATGTGCCGAGCGATGAGATGAACCGCAAGATTACCAACGACTTAGCAGCTCAGATGCGCTCTCTGGCCGAGGAGAGGGGACGATCTGCTGAAGTAGCTGCCCGTATGGTGACGGAGAGTCTGTCTTTGACCGCCCAAGAGGCCATGAGCAGGGGTGTGGTGGACGTGATGGCCACAGAATTGGAGGAGCTCCTCGTGGCCGTTAACGGCAGGAAAGTCGTGGTTGGGGGAAACGAAATCGTCCTCGACCTTTCGGACTACGAAGTTGAGCATACGGAGATGCCGATGAGGCTCAAGGTTCTCCATTTCATATCCCGCCCCGACATCGCCTATCTTTTGCTCATGCTGGGCATATATGCGATCATATTTGAGATCCTCTCTCCGGGAGGATTTGTCCTCGGCACATCGGGGGCCATAATGATCCTCCTGGGCGCTTATGGACTGCGGATGCTTCCGCTGAATTGGGCAGGAATTATCTTGCTCATAGCCGGCATCACCGTGATGATCATAGATCTGCTGATCGGGGGAATGGGGGTGCTCTCCGCCTTCGGCGGAGTGGCCATCATAGTAGGCGGGCTTATCATCTATCGGGCTCCGGGGGGTGAGCTCTTGCGCTATTCCATGACTTTCGTCACAGGGGCTGTTGTGGCTGCAACGGGCTTTTTCTTGTTGGCCCTGTGGGCTTTCTTGAGATCTTTGAAGACCAGAAGGGCCTCGGGCCAGGAGGGGTTGGTGGGAGAACCTGCTACTGTGGTTCAAGCGTGTAACCCGGATGGAATGGTGCTCTGTCATGGGGAGTATTGGAAGGCGAGAAGCGCAGATGGAGAACCCTTAGGAGTGGGAGAAAGGGTTAAAGTGGTTTCGCTATCGGGGTTGGTCCTGTTGGTAAGTCGAGACAAAGAGGAGGATCTAAAGGATGGAGACTGAAGGGATCATAGAAAGCCTTTTTAGCGCTGGCGGTTATCTCGGGGCTATATTGATCATAATCATCATCTTGACGGCGGCTCTCAAGATTGTCCCTGAGTATCAGCGCGTCGTGGTGTTCCGCCTGGGCAGGGCTATAGGCGTGAAAGGGCCCGGTTTGGTGATCATCATCCCTATTATCGATCGCATAGTACGAGTCGACTTGCGCGTGGTCACCCTCGATGTGCCCGTTCAAGAGGTGATAACGAGGGACAACGTGCCCATCAAGGTTAACGCCGTGGTATACTTTCGAGTTATGGAGCCGATGCGCTCTGTAATAGAGGTGGAAAGCTATATCATGGCCACGAGCCTTTTGGCTCAAACCACGCTTCGTTCGGTGGTGGGAAGGGCCGAACTCGACGAAGTTCTCTCTGCGAGGGATAAGATCAACATGGAGCTGCAGCAGATCATAGATGAGCGCACAGACCCATGGGGCATCAAGGTGAGCGCGGTCGAGGTCAAAGAACTGGAGCTGCCAGAGGGGATGAAGCGCGCGATGGCGAGGCAGGCCGAGGCCGAAAGAGAACGTCGCGCCAAGATCATCAACGCCGAAGGAGAGCTTCAGGCTGCAGAGAGGCTCAGCCAGGCCGCTCAGATCATGGAGACCTCTCCGGTTACTCTCCAGCTCAGATATCTGCAGACGCTGAGAGAGGTGGCAAGCGAGAGGAATTCCACCACCATATTCCCGCTGCCCATCGATTTGTTGAAACCGTTCCTTTCGCGCAAGGAGCGGGAGGTTATCGATAAGGGTTAGGCTTTGGGCGAAAAAACATAGCTGACTTTACTGCGTATAGGCGAGGGGGTCCATTTCGTGGGTTATGACTTTTCGGCTATAGAGAGAAAATGGCAACAGCGTTGGGAAGCGGCAGGCGTATTCTACGTGGATAGAGATCCGGCTAAGCCCAAATTTTATTGCCTCGAAATGTTCCCATATCCGAGTGGGGCTCTTCACATGGGGCATCTCAGGAACTACTCGATAGGCGACGTGTTGGCCCGGTACTTGCGCATGAAGGGGTACAACGTACTTCACCCCATGGGCTTCGACGCCTTCGGCATGCCGGCGGAAAACGCCGCTATACGTTACGGAGTGCACCCACATGAGTGGACGTGGAATAACATCGAGCACATGGCGAAGCAGCTAAAGGAGATGGGCTGCAGCTATGATTGGCGACGTCGCATAGAGACGTGTCATCCTAACTATTATCGTTGGACGGAATGGTTTTTTCTCCAATTCTTTAAGAGGGGGCTTGCATATCGTAAAAAAGCTTTCGTCAATTGGTGCGATGAGTGCAAAACTGTGCTCGCCAACGAGCAGGTGATAGAAGGCAGTTGCTGGCGCTGTGGCACGCCAGTAAGGAAACGAAGCCTGGAGCAGTGGTTCTTGCGCATATCCGACTACGCTCAAGAGCTGCTCGATTCGCTAAAAGAACTCGACAAGTGGCCCGAACGGGTAAAGATGATGCAGGAAAACTGGATCGGCCGCTCTGAAGGAGTGCGCCTATCCTTCCCCGTGGAGGGCATCGACGCCTCAATAGAGGTGTTCACGACCCGCATCGACACCATTTACGGTGCCACGTTCCTCTCTCTGGCGCCGGAGCATCCCTTGGTGGAAGCGTTGGCGGACCGCTCTTCGGACGGCGACAACATCAGGAAGTTCGTCGAAGAGGTGATTCGTCGGAGGGAGATTGAGCGCTCGGCCGTGGGCAATGAAAAGAAGGGATACTTCACGGGTTTTTATGCCCGCAATCCCGTAACCGGCGAGAGGCTTCCCATTTGGATAGCCGATTACGTGCTCATGGAATACGGCACGGGAGCGATCATGGGTGTACCAGCTCACGATCAGCGCGACTTCGAATTCGCCCGCAAATATGGTCTGGAGGTTCGTGTGGTAGTGAACCCTCCAGGAGAGAAAAAGCTCGATCCCGTGACTATGGATATGGCCTTCGAGGGAGAGGGATATCAATGCAATTCGGGTCCCTTCGACGGTCTTGCCACATCAGTGGCCATTCGGCGGATGGCCGAGTGGATCGAAAACAAGGGTATGGGCAAGAGGGAGGTCAATTATCGCCTCCGCGATTGGTTGATCTCGCGCCAGCGCTACTGGGGGGCTCCCATTCCGATAGTCTATTGTGATCGTTGTGGCATTGTCCCTGTTCCGGAGGAAGATTTGCCCGTGCTCCTTCCGCTGGATGCGCATCTCCTGCCTGGGGGAGGAAGCCCTCTGCCCGAGCTCGAAGAGTGGGTCAACGTACCGTGCCCTCAGTGCGGTGCCCCAGCTAAGCGCGAGACCGATACGATGGATACCTTCATCTGTTCTTCGTGGTATTTTTTGCGCTTTTGCTCGCCATGGACGGACAAGGCTCCCTTTGAAAAGGAGGATGTTGATTATTGGATGCCGGTTGACCAGTATATAGGCGGCATTGAACACGCTTGTCTTCACCTCATTTATGCGCGTTTCTTCACCAAAGTCCTCGCCGACATGGGCATGGTCAATGTGAGGGAACCCTTTGCCGCGCTTTTAACCCAAGGCATGGTTATAAAAGACGGCGCCAAGATGTCCAAGTCAAAGGGCAACGTGGTTGACCCCGATGAGATCATGAAGGCCTACGGAGCAGATACGGCTCGGCTTTTCATCCTCTTCACATCTCCGCCTCACAAGGACCTCGAATGGTCGGACCGAGGCGTCCAGGGAGCCCACCGCTTCCTCAATCGCCTCTTCAGATTCGTGGAGGATAACGAAGAAAAGCTAAAAAAGACATCGACCGAACCCGTGCCCGTCGGCAACCTTCTAAAGAAGGAGCAAAGGGAGCTCAAAAGGGCCATACACGGGACCATACAGGCCGTCACGCGTGACATAGAGGTGGAAAGGCAATTTAACACCGGCGTTGCGAGGCTTATGGAGCTGCTTAACGCCCTTTCAATGTATGAACCCAAAGACCCTGTTGACTGGAGCCTGATGAGAGAAGGAATCGAAACCCTGCTCGTATGCCTTTCCCCTTACACGCCGCATATCTGCGAGGAGCTGTGGGAGAAACTTGGACACGATAATATGCTGGCCGAAACCGAATGGCCAGAGCCCGATCCGGAAGCGCTCGCCGCGGAGGAGGTTACAATTGTGGTCCAGGTGAACGGCAAGGTGAGGGAAAGTATTAATGTGCCGGCCGGGTTGAGCGAAGAAAACCTGAGGGAGCGCGTCTTGGCGCACAAGGGGGTTAGGCGAAGATTAGAAGGTAAGGAAATCAAAAAAGTGATAGTGGTGCCCGATAAGCTCGTGAGCCTTGTGGTGAAGGATTAGTGCCTCGTTTAATTGTGGTTAGCGCTCCTGGTTTTGAGTTACAGGATTTGATCCTCGCTGCAGAAAAAGAGCTGCAGGGTGCAGGTTATGTGTTGGCTCGTCGCTATGAAGAGACGAGCTGGAGTGAGATCTTTGCCGTCGCTGGCAGTGGCGGCCTCTTAGGAGGCCGTTCTCTCTTTGTGGTGGAAAATGCGTCGCGGTTGGGGCCGTTTCCTGAGGGTTTTTTGCCGTGGCTTGAGAGAGAGACGGCAGAGGCCGCAGTCGTTTTGGCCTATGAGGGCGATCATCGCAAGCATCTGTCAAAAGAAGTACTCGAACGGGTGCATCTTTATGAGCTACAAGCTGTGCCTCAATGGGGTAAAGCCAGGCTGGATTGGATATCCGCGCAGGCTAAAAATCTTGGAGCGCGCCTCGACAGCGAGGCGCTTTTTCTGCTGAGCGAGTATTTTGAGGACCCTAAGGAGCTCAAGTCTGAGCTGGAAAAACTCGCCGTAGCCTCTGAAGACGGGAAAATATCTGCAGCCTTGGTGAGAGAGCTTTCTGTCTCAAGTGGAGGCAGGAAGCTGGTAAAATTCCTCGACGCGCTCTGCGAAGGAAAGATCCCTGAGGCGCTCGAGGCCATGGTGAATCTGAGGGAAGAAACGGATGTATTGCCGGTGATCGCTGGCCTTCATCGGCGGTTTCGCTTGGCTGCCTACATATCTTGTCTGTCTCCTGAGGCCCATGAAGCCTTTTTAGAGGCGCTCAAGGCGCGTGGATATCAGGCCAGGATGGCGAAGACAGCAGCCAAGCGCTATCCCGAAGCGGCCATCTGGCGCTTCTTAACCGGAATAATAGGTTTGAGCTATTGGGAAAAGGTCGGGGAAGGATCTGGGTGGGTTTCGTTAGAAGAGCTTGTGATCGAACTGCTCGGGTCATGTGCATCTTGAGGCGGGCTAAGGGTTTTGGGGCTCTTTGCCCGCCTTTTATATTAGGATCCAGCGCTTTTATCGAGCGCCTTGACCGACGCCGTGAGCCTCGACTTTTTTCTTGCTACGGTGTTGCGGTGAAAGACTCCTTTGATTGTGGCCTTATCTAAGACGGAGTAGGCTATGCTGAGGCGCTCCTTCGCAAGCGCAAGATCGCCAGCGGTTACAGCTTCGAGCACATCCTTGCAAGCGCTCTTGGCGCGACTTTTCCAGTGGCGATTGTACAATCTGTTCCTTTCGTCGATGTGCATCCTCTTGACTGCGGATTTGATATTGGGCACCGCTTTTCCACCTCCCTTCGTATAATAAAAAGAAAGCTCAAGTAATTCTATCACGTCTTTGCAGATCAAGGCAACCGGTGTCGCTTGGGCCTGCAGCGAGATCTCAAGCGGTGGGAGGCGGGGCCATCGGTGCAGGAAAAAGTCCTTAGATGAGCTTGAAAAGACTGCACCTTGGAAGGTGGACGAGGTATTATGTCTGGAAAGTTGATCGTTTGAAGGGGTTTGAGTCATGGCTTTGAATGAAGTCAAGGTTAAGGGCAACCTTACAGCAGAGCTCAAGGTCCTCCTCTTTTGGTCGCTGGTGGCTTTGACGGCCGTGGGATATCTATTAGACGGCAGCGCCGAGAGCAAGTGGTCGCTCATGTGGATGACCGGTTTGTCCGGTCTGATCGGTTATATAACAAACTATTTGGCAGTTAAGATGATATTCCACTCTTTCACTATCCCATTGGGGCCTGTCTCCTTCACGTTGCCGGGCAGCGGACTCATACCTCGCA
>CAYTKB010000066.1:0-10793 GCA_964438265.1 uncultured Acetomicrobium sp.
CGGTAACATTCTAAAAAATATTACAGGTACAGAACCGATGAAGTGCTTTCCTGTAGTTTTTGAAACTCTTGAGAGGGCGTTGGGGGTACTTAAAGCACGAGGTTTTGACATACAGGAGGGGCGGTCTACTTGATGGCCCTCTTGCGCTACACGCATAGTGTATGTCCGGTATGCCTGAAACAGATCCCGGCATTTTTAGAAAAAGAAGGAGACAGCGTCTTTTTGCGGAAAAATTGCCCCGATCACGGAGAGTTTTCCTGCCTGGTCTGGGAGGGCGCGCCCGCCTTAGAAACCTGGACCTCGAACCGCTTTCCCCTTACGGGTCCGGAGGATGTGCCACCTAAGACGTGCCCTGAGGAATGTGGCCTCTGTTCAGACCATCAGCAGAAAAGCTGCACTGTGGTCGTGGAGGTAACGGAAAAGTGCCAGTTGAAGTGTCCCGTATGTTTTGCCAACGCCGGAAGTTTGTATGAACCTGACCTCACTTTTCTCGCAGAGTTGCTGAGGGGTGTGCAACAAAAGGCACCGAAAGCTATCCTGCAGATCTCCGGGGGCGAACCGACGTTGAGGGAGGATCTTTTCGACGTGGTTCACCTGGCGTCAGAGCTCGAGTTTTCCGGCATACAACTTAATACAAACGGTCTTCGGTTGGCTCACGACTCGAGTTATGTACAAAAGTTGAAACAAGCCGGTCTGGGCTGGGTGTTTCTGCAATTCGACGGCATTCGAGAAACAACCCACCTCGCCCTGCGGGACGAACCCCTTTTGGCCGTCAAAGAACAAGCCATCCGCGCTTGCGAAGAAGCAGGCATAGGGGTCGTCCTGGTTCCCACTCTTGTTAGAGGAGTCAACGACGACGAAATAGGCGACATAGTCCGTTTCGGACTTTCTCGCTTTCCCATAGTAAGAGGAGTCCATTTCCAGCCTATCAGCTATTTTGGCCGCTACCCCAAACCTCCAAAAGATGAGAAACGATTGACTCTTCCAGAGATCATGCGGGAGATAGTCACCCAGACTGAAGGAATAATCAGCCTATCTCATTTTAAGCCATCGCAGTGCGAGCACGAACGATGTTCCTTTCGGGCAGTGTACCTTGTGGAGGGCCTGGACCGAATCTTTCCTGTGGGTAATGAATCCTGCTGTGGGGGCCGTTGTTCTGAAGAAGGATTCATGAGTTCCATCGAGAGCATCCGTCGTCGTTGGGGAGCAGACATCTCCCCAGCAAATTCCAAAGCACAAACAGAAACCCTTACGAAAGAGGACTCACAAACAGAGGACGCCTTTGGAGAGTTTATCCGTCTTTACAGAAGAGGGAGCTTCAGCATAAGCGCCATGGCCTTCCAGGACGCCGATAACCTCGACCTTGAGAGGCTGCGCGCCTGTTGCATCCATGTGGCAGCTCCAGACGGAAGTCTTGTGCCTTTCTGTGCGTGGAACCTTACCGCCAGGGACGGCAGAGCCCTGTATCGTCATCGATGAAAATCCCCATAACCCCCCTGGACCCTTGGGTCGCCAGGCGCCTTGCCAAAGGCTTTTCCCCCTCTGGGACTGAAAAAAAGGCGCTTAGAATCAAAAACCGCAGTGAAATAGAAAGGGCTCAAAAATACCTTTTGCGCCGCCTTCTCGAATACGCTTCTTTGCATTCTTCCTTTTACCGAGAGCACCTCGGCAAGGTTAAAGAGTTACCTTTCAGCGAGCTTCCCTTTACCTTTCCATCAGATTTAACCGAATCGGCATTACGCTTTCTTGCCGTATCGCAGTCCGAGATACAGCGTATCGTTACACTCGACACCTCGGGGACATCGGCCACCCCAAAGAGAGTGTTTTTTACCGAAGAAGACCTCAAGGCGACTGAAGACTTTTTCCTCCACGGAATGTCAACGTTCACGGAACCGAAAAGCAAAGTTGCCGTCTTCATGGAAGGACTTTCGCCTGACAGTATAGGACAAATCCTAAGGCGGGCTTTGGATCGCCTCCACTGCAAGACGCTGGTTTTTGGTCTCATTAACGACACTACTCAAGCCGCACGAGCGATCGACGACTTTCACCCAAGCGTGGTTGTTGGGCTTTCCGCTCAAATTGTAAGGGTTGCCGGAATGACCACGCACAAACCAGATTTTGTCCTCCTTAGTGCCGACATGGCGCCCACTTCTATACGAAGGCGGATTGAGAACTTGTGGGAATGTGTGACTTTCAACCATTACGGCCTTACCGAATCGGGCTGGGGTTGCGCTGTAGAATGCCACGCAAGACAGGGTTGTCACGTCAGGGAGCTTGACATTTTCGTTGAAATTGTAGACGAGGAAGGAAACACACTCCCCGAAGGGGAATGGGGCGAAGTTGTCATTACCACTCTTGGGCGCCTTTCTTTCCCGTTGATCCGATACCGAACGGGAGACGAGGGGCGCGCGCTTTCCGGCATTTGCCCCTGCGGTTCGCCTCTGAAACGGATCGAAGTCCTCGGACGCCTTCCGCGAAAAGGTGCCGGAGGTGCTCCTCTTCGCCTTTATGATGTGGAAGATGCCCTTTGGCAGCTCCCGTGGGTAAAGGACTTTAAACTGTCCCTTAAATGTGCAGGCGAGATTCCAGAAAAACTCTTTTTGACCATAGCGGTAACTAAGGATAAGCAGGCGTATGTCGAAAAAGCGGTAGAGCTTTTGAAGCAGGTCCCTGGAATTCCCCAGGAGGTTGTCGCAATAAGGGCAGACCTTGCCTCAATAAGGCATCGAGGCCCAAAAATGGCCTTGGAAGATTGAGCGGCCCCTTGCTTAAAAAAATCCCTCGCGCGCTTTTGCCTCAAAAGTCATCAATTTAACCTTGCCCGATTTGGCCCGGGGATTCTGCCGTAAAAATAACCGATGCTTGGGAACGTAATGCCTTTATTCCTTCTCACATGAAACGCATCATATGCTCAGGTCAGGGATGTTTGCGATACGCTATGTATCTGCACGCTCTTGATAAAGTAGTAGCCATGGACAACATGGGAAAGTCGCGCAGGGCTTTTGAAACGCGGCCACGACGTGGGTATATCTTTGAAGCACGCGCCCTTTAGCAGAGGGCAAATAATCTGAAGGATGGAAAACGGAAATCTTTGTGGCGGAACGGAGTCAAGGACCGACGGCGCAATCGCCACATGGCAGTCGGAGGTGGCGCTATAGGCACTGTTCGGCCCTCTTTGCCGATGGAGCAATCAAGCGTCGCCGAATCTATATCTTAACGTTTCCTCCTTGAGGACATTCCCGCGAATGCCTACGACGGTCTTTTTGAGGTCCACCGAATTGCGGGCTTCCTCGATAGCTCCCTCGGCCAGGCGTGCGAGCCCTCCGCAACAGGGGACCTCCATGATGACCACGTGGAGGCTTTTTATATCGTTCGTCCTGATCATTTCGATGAGCTTCCTCCTGTAGGCCTCGGCATCGTCGAGCTTGGGGCAGCCCATCAAAAGGACCTTGTCTTTCAAGTATCTCTCATGAAAATCGGGGATCGATGCAGCCGTGCAATCAGCCACGAGCAGAACGTCAGCACCCGTCAGATATGGCGCGTTTGCGGGCACCAGGCCGATTTTCCTCAAAAATAATCTCTTCGAAATCACACTGTTTCCCCACAGTTGACAAAAAGGGCAACCATCCCAACAATCCCTTTTAGAGAAGGTTTTCATCAATGGGGTTTAAGGCGTGTTCCGAGGCCTCAGTAAATTATTATGGTTTTTATGAAGTACTGATCACGTCGGTCCTTTTTGGCAACTTCCTCTAAAAACTGAATACGCTTGGGAAAAGAAGCTGTCCTGCTGGGATTTGCTCTTCCAACAAATAGAAAAATACCGTTAACGATAGCATATCGGCTGAGCCGCCCGGGTTAAGCCCTTCCTCAGCAAAGACTTTCTCCATTGCGAGGATTTTTTCTCTTCCCTCTCGAGTGCCAATGCCGCCGAGGAGCATCGCTTCCCGAGCCTCTGCGCGCACGCGCTCTAAACCAGCCGGACCATGACGGGCGAGAACAGCGGTATCGGCGACAGAGGCCATGAGGTGCAACAGCGTTCCCACCAAACAGTCATTAAGGTTATAGCCAGCCTGCAAGAAACCGCGCAAAGCCGGCAACCCGCAGGTAAAAACGGCTGGAAATCCGCATATCGCTTCTCCACGCGCTCCAGCGAAACCATGTACCAAATATGCCCAATCGCCTTTGGAGGAGGGTGCGCGCCTCTTATCGTTTATAGCATCCAGTTCTTCTCGTAACGGATCCGCAGCTCGCTTGACCACCTTTCTCACCTGTGCAGCAGTGGGAGGAAAGCCATAACGCAACGCATATCCTCCCGCTCCTACAGACAGCCCCAGGGAAAAGAGGAGTCCTTTTTGTGTATTCGCACCGTCCGTCGCAGCGAACATATCCGTCTCCGCTCGCAGACCCCAGGTGCGTAGTTCGGCAAGAAGTTTTTCTTCTTGCTCCTGAAAGCGGTAGCCAACCTCGGCCAAGAGTAAATAGTAGGGCGCTAAAGCAGAACTTGACGATAGAAACGTGAAGTAGTTCATATCTTTATGGGACCCTACGCTTTTAGGGCTAACCAATCCGGGTGACGGATGACAAGCCGTTTCGAGCAACATGGCATAAACGGCATTTTGGGCCAGTGTTATGATTGCTGAGCTCTCTTTTTGCAGCAGCATTTTAATGCGGAGCAGAGCTCTCTTTGATCTTGTGAATAATTGGTTGGGCCTCCTCAGAGCACAAGAAGTCCAATGTTGTTGAGGGAAGCAATTTAGTCAGCTCTGCACAGTCGCCGTCTCTTAAAGCCTGTCTAACCCGAGAAGCACTTATAGCCTCCCCCTCCACTTCTAACCGAGGAACCTCGTGTACTGTTACTCCGTAGCGCGGTAGCTCTTGTTGCATAACCCTGTTGTATACACTTGTCACCGGGCAATAGGGCTCCTGCCCAACATAGCGATCCGTGATGCCCAATGCCGGTACAACGTACTGGCCAAAGATGGCGACGTCCAATAAGGCATGATCCTCAACCTGCTCATTGGGGTCACGAGTAAAATAACTGGGAAAGGTGCTCTGCGATATGATGTACTGGCCTCCGGCGTGCACAGTTATATTGGGAATGTGGGTGGTACCACGCTGAACTAACTTATAGCGAACGGCGAAGGGAAACATGGAAAGATCCTCTGTGACCACAAACACGTGAACCCAATCGCTCTCGGCTGCAGCCCTTTCGATCAAGTACTGATGCCCCCGCGTAAAGGGGTTGCAATTCACCACCACCGAGCTGACCTTCCCACCAACCATTCTTCTCTTCTCCCGTAAAGCCGAAACAAAGTCAGCGACGCTCTCGGGCCCTGACTCAAAAAATACCACTCTATCCCTTACTCTCGCCACCTCACGGAACCCCAAGCTGCGAAATATTTCCAGGTTAGCCGGGCGAGTGTAGAGGAAAACGTGCCAATTGCCTCTACGGTACTCCTCTTCCAGCAATCGAGTTATCAGCTTTTCTATGAGGCCCTGGCCCTGATAGTTTGGGTCAGTAGCCAGGCACTTTAGGACTGGCCCTGCCAGCGAACCTGTGGCAACTATTTCCCCATCCAATTCTGCAACCAAGGTATAGTCAAGTCGAGGTTCAAGTTTAAGGCCGTTGGCCTCCAAAAAGAGCCTGACGTGTTCTCCATCGCGTCCTGATAAAGAAACAGATCGGAATTTAATGCCTTCCATACTGCTTCCTCCCTAAGCAGAAATATGGGAAGATTTCGACCTTAACATTACTCGGTCACACTAGCTCTATTAAGCGCAGCCTCCAAGCGGGCACGTAAGCAGTAATCTAACGCGCCTCTATCTTGGATTGTAATGCGGACGTCCTGGACTCCCAGCCTGTCTATGGTTTCCTCGACAACGCGACGGATCTGGTCTCCAAACTGCTCCTCAACGATGCTATTTATCTCTATGTGCAAACCAGAACCAGGTTTGCCCGGAGCCACGATAACCAGGGCATCGCTGGACTCCAACGTACCAGCCTGAGCATTGCGCACTATGTTCACTCCATACCACCCCCTAAAAGGCCCGCGGCTCGAGCCAGAGCAAGAACCCTCTCTGCGCGTTGCACAACTGGAGCGTCTATCATTCTACCGTTCAATGCTATTGCCCCTATCCCGCGCTCAACACCGCTACGGTAGGTCTCAAGAATTTGCTTTGCCTCCTCTATTTCAGCTGGCTGTGGCGTGAATAGATTGTTGATGATGCCTACCTGCCGTGGGCTAATGGCATATTTTCCCTCAAAACCCAAGGATATCGCTTCTTGAGTATCGTTGCGCAACCCCTCTTCATCGTTAACATCGGCAAAAACTGTATCTAAGGCCGCAACGCCGTTCGCTTTGGCTTGCATTGCCACAAGAGACCGTGCTGTAAAGAGCTCTCGACCACCCCGAGTGCGCTCAACACCCATGGCCGTCGCATAATCTTCAGCGCCAAAGCTGAGCGCCCATACTCTCGGGCATGAGCTGGCAATTTCTTCCCCGTGCAATACCCCTTTGGGCGTTTCGAGGATAGGAATCAAACCAATTGGAACCGCGCTCAGCTTGCGATCCAGGTCAAGGATCTCCTCGGCGCTTTCGACCTTTGGGACTACAAAAACAGACGGTGCCGCTTCCATGAGCGTCTCTATGTCCTTTTGCCCCTCTTTTGTAAGCGGTGAGTTGATCCGCACCGCAATTTCTGCACCACCAAAATCGAGCTCCAGAATGGCGTGAACGACTAACCGGCGCGCCGCGTCCTTTTGCGAGACGGCAACAGAGTCTTCCAGGTCAAGGATGATAGAGTCGGCCCCATAAATAGGGCAGGTTTGTATCATGCTTGGGTTATTGCCAGGGACAAAGAGCATGCTCCTTCTGATCCTTCCTCTACCATTTGCAGTCACAATTTTCACCTCCTAACGATCCGCCCAGGCACGGGGTTGACGCACCACATCAATTACGCTGCCATCACGGTATTCTACTACGCCGACGATCTGATCCGTAAACTCCGGAGCTTTTGGCTTACCAGCCAACTTCTCCGCCTTGAGCTTAAGGTCTTCAATGCTCGCTAAGGGAAGCCTTGCGTCCTTCATGCGATCGATCAAATCCTGCCGCAACGGATTTACAGCAACCCCGTATTCTGTTACTACCACATCGACGGTTTCGCCTGGGGTCACCACTGTGACGACGTCGTCAACAATGGCTGGGATACGGCCGTGAAGCAAGGGAGTGCCAATAATGGTAAGTTTAGAGCCGGCAGCCGTGTCTTGATGGCCACCGGGTCCGGTTCGCATTACCCCATCTGAACCAGTAAGCACATTTACGTTGAACTTCGTATCTACCTCCAGGGCGCTGAGGATCACCACATCCAGTAGATTAACGACACAGCCCTTGTTATGGGGGTTAGCGTAAAATGAAGCGCTGACTTCGCAGTGATTTGGGTTACGACCCAACGAAGCAACCGCATCCAGATCGAAACTTTGGACATCAAATATGATGTCGAAAAGGCCCTTTTCCAGGAGCCCAACCGTAGAACCGGTTATCCCACCCATGAGGAAGCTGCCGCGGATGTCCCTCTGTTGCATGATTTCGGTGAGGAATTGTGTCACCGCCAGAGAGACCCCGCCCGTTCCAGCTTGGAAGCTAAAGTGCGGTTGCACTAAACCGGAAGCCTCCATTACTTTGATAATTTGTTGTGCAATGAGGATGTCACGAGGGTTTGACGTTTTACGGATAGCCCCCGTAGCAATCTTGGTCGGATCCCCGATTTTGCTTACGGAAACCACGTAATCTACATTAGTTTGCGGGACGGAGATATGCCGCAGCGGGTAGGGAACGAGGTTATCGGTAACCGCTACTACGCATTTTGCGTATTGAGCATCGGCAACAGCGTAGCCAAGCGACCCGCAATGAGAAGGGCCATCAATCCCATTTAGATTTCCATAAGTATCCGCTGTTGGGGCAGCGATAAACGCTACATCTATCGGAAGTTCTCCAGCCTCTATCGCCCGCGGTCGCCCGCCGTGAGAGCGGATCGTCACCGGCTCCTTCAAAAGACCGCGAGCCACAGCCACCCCCAGTTGATCGACCAACACGGCATGCTCAATGCGGGTTATCACACCGTTTTCCATATGCTTGATAAAAGACTCCGGAACAGGATGATGGCCCGTAGCTGTAAATGTCAGGTCCTTAATACCCATCTCAGCTATGGTATCTAGCACCATATTGATGACATAATCCCCGAAGCGCAGATGATGATGAAAGGAAATTGTCATACCGTCCTTTAAGCCTGCTAACCGGATCGCTTCTCTCAGGGAATCTACGACCTTTTTCTCCCCCGGCCTGACCATAGAGAGCGGCGGAGCCGCTTTGACGCCTGTCGGAACAAAGGCAAACGGCCCGGCGTAAGGTCGAACCTCCCGACGACCCGGAATCTGGTCAGGTATTTGGCGACCTGTCGCTACCTTCATAAATAGATCTCCTCCTTAGTTTGATAAAACCCCAAGAGGAAGAGGGGGAACAATATAGCCCCTCTCCCCCATTGCTATCTCCTACCCGCTTAGCCGCCAATAAGACGAATTAGCAGGCTCTGCAAAATCAATATAAACGCGCCACCCAGGCGGGATGACATCTGGGCGAAGGGCATCAAGTTCATGCGCTTGGCCGCAGAGAGAACGGCCACGTCCCCCGTTCCACCCATGTTAGACATGCATAAACCTGCAGTAAGAGCAGACTCAATGAAGTAAAAGCGGACCCAGGTGCCAATTATTCCAGCACCCAAGATGGCACCCAATACAGTTGTGAGAGTCAGAATAAAATATGTGGGGGTGAGAGCTGCGATAACTGCTTTTAAATCCAAAAACCTTACGCCTGTACCTGCCATCAATGCCAGGGTTAGATTAACGACCGTAAATTGGTACCATTTGGCTGCTGCGAACTCAAGTCGCTTAGGCATAACCCCCAAGATCTTAACTATAGCCACTATTATAATTGTCAGCGCATAATAGTGAATCTGCGGAATAACTATCTCTATTATCCTACCGAAGATGTAAAAACTCGTTGCCATAAGCAACCCTGTGCCAAGATCACCTATAGTTAACTCGAAGGTAGTTTTTGGCTCAGATTCAAACTCAAAGCCTTGGAGAATTACGCCTTCCCCCGAAAGCTTCGGCCGAACCCTTCCAAGTTTGTCCAATAAAGCAGCAGCAATAATCGATACTGCATTGCCTAAGGCCACTGCGGGGAAGAGTATGCCGAAAACTTCCTTGCTATCTACACCTAGGGCTGCACCATAAATTTGAGACATCGGAATAGCCCCTGCACCCGTGCCTCCTCCCATAATTGGGGCAGCCACATAGAGCATAGCTTTCCCCCAACCATAGCCCATTATGCCGCCGACTATTCCGGTTAAACCATAAGCAACGACGACGCCACCAATTAAGGGGATAAAATAGCGCCATCCAGCTTGGATCAAAAGCCTTCGATCCATTCCTAAAATACTGCCACAGATAAGGGCAGCTATATAGAAGTTAATAAACCCTTGGGTATCCTGCGTCCAATTACCTATAATCTTAACTAATGATTCTGGGAAAACGCCTAAATAAACACAAATAGAGGTCCCGAATAGAGCGAGAACAGGGCCTCCGCCGAGATAATCATTTAAAATAGGAACATTATCGCCGATAAAACCAAAGATTGTGCCAATGACAATAGCTGCCGCAAAGCCGCCGATCATATCGTTGGGGAGTACGCCCAAGTATGAACCTGCCAGCACTATTACTGCAAAAACGGCAAACCATTGAGGTGGCATGCCCATAAGACGCAAACCTCGTTTAGGATCATACATAACTTCGCTCTCACGTGTGTTTTCACGCATCCCAACAACCTCCCCACTTTAAATTGTGTTAATCGGTTAGGGTAAATTTATCCTATGATCAGACGCTCCTGACTGCTTAGCGCACTTTCTCGTGGCTCCAAAACTTCCCTCGTTACCGAGATAGCACCTAAATCGTCCTCTACACATTTCGCCATTCTCCCGGATATCATCACCTCTTTTCAGAACGACTATTGTTAATTTATAGGGTTGATTTTACACCCAACCTTGGCCAACTCAATTGCCCATGGCACCGTCCCAAACAAAATTCGTCACGCAGTTTATCATCTGAGGATTTCTGCTGCAACCAAATCTCCAAACTCTGATGTCGATACTTTCTTGGTTCCAGATTTGTATAGATCGGCCGTGCGATATCCCCCGGAGAGCACAGCCTTTACGGCAAATTTTATGCTCTCTGCTGCTTCTTTGAGCCCTAAGGAGTAATCTAACATCATAGCCACGGACATAATCGAGCCGACAGGATTAGCGATACCTTTCCCCGCAATATCTGGGGCACTGCCATGAATAGGCTCATATAATCCAAAAGTCCCGTCTCCAATGCTAGCTGACGGCATCATGCCGATTGATCCCGCGAGTACAGATGAGAGATCGCTGAGGATATCGCCAAAAATATTACCCGCGAGGATAACATCGAACTGTCGGGGATTCTCTATAATCTTCATAGCACAGGCATCGGCGTAAAGATGGTTCAGTTCCACGTCCGGATATTCTTTTGCTACCTCTTTTACCACTTGTCGCCAGAGGATCGAACTCTCCATTACGTTATGTTTGTCTACAGAGGTAACCTTCCTGCGGCGCTGCCTGGCTAACCTGAAGGCTACATGCGCAACCCTCCTAACCTCAGGGACGGTATAACTCAGCGTATTGATGCCCTTGCGCTCTTCTCCCATCCCAATAATGCC
>CAYTKB010000067.1:0-10458 GCA_964438265.1 uncultured Acetomicrobium sp.
GGTTGGTTTTAAGGGAGACAGCAACCAGCGTCACAAACGATACGATCCAACCAGCGTATGATCCCGAAAGGCCGTAAGGTTGCCCAGCGATCGTCCAAAGGACTGCAGATCCACCACCGAGCAATATGCTCCAGAAAGCTCCGGCTGCAGTAGCCCTCTTCCAAAAGAGTAACGCGAGCATAGGGAAAAAGAGGCCAGCTGCCCCAAAGGTGTAAGCATAAAGGACTAACTCGATAATGCGCGGAACCATATAAGCCAAGCCAATCGCCAAAATACCCAGCACTATCGTGGCAATCCTGCTCACCCTGATCAATTCCCTATCTTTGGCGCTGGGGTTTACGAGCTTCCGATATATATCGTTTACGAAGATAGCCACAGACCCCACGAGACAAGAGTCAGCGGTGGACAGCACAGCCGCTATATAAGCCGCCACGACCAAACCAGTAAGGCCAACGGGGAGGATGGCAGTTATCAGAGCCGGCGTAGCGAGCTCTGGGTCGGTGAGGTCGGGCAACAGCGCCCTTGCAAACATGCCGATCAACGTCGTGCCTATAGCAAAGAGTGGCCATTCTATGGGAAAACCTGTCAGGAAAACCCCCAACTTTGCCGTTCTTTCATCCTTAGCTGCTATAACCCGCTGTACTGTGGCGATGGATATGAACCATACCGGAAATATGGACAAAAACCACCCTACCGCCTCTTTCCAACTTACAGCTCCCCAATCCAAAAGCATCGCGCTTTCAGGAGAAGCTGATAATTTCTCCACCAAACCGTCGATCCCTCCCACCCTGGAAAAGCCAATGGGCACTGCGATCAGAATGACACCGACGAGGAGGACCACAAGTTGAAAGACATCCGTCGACATGACGGCCTTCAGGCCGCCCATAGTGGTGTACGTCAAAATTACCGCACCTGCTACTACGATGGTGAGTGTAACGGGCAGACCGAGGACACCAGAGACGAGCTTAGCGCCCGCTATGACTTGGCCGCCTACGAAGGTGAACCAAGAAAGACCCACAAGGATAGCAGCCATTAGGCCGGTCCGACTATCGAAGCGCGCAGCGAACAAGTCACCTGTGGTGAGACCCTTGACCTGATCAGCCCATCGCTTTACCTTGGGAACCATCAAAAACGCAGCTAAGACAGCGCTGAGGGCTGATACCGCCATGAGCCATGACCCAGAAAAGCCCAACGAAAAACCCAAACCACCCATCGCTATGCTAAAGCCGCCCCCTATATCCGTGGCCGCGCAGGAGCCAGTCGTTCTGATGATGCCCATGTTTCTGTCGGCTGCCAAGAATGACTCCGTTTCTCCAGTTGTTTTCTTGGATATCATGACGTAATAACCTATAACTATGAGAGAAAGAAAATAGAGCACTATTATTACCACATCTATAGCGTGTAACGTTCCCATTTTTTAACCTCTCCTCTCTCTTTTTGTCCTCTCTTCTTGTCCGCAGAGAATACTATATAGGAAATGATACAGGATGTTGGCAGTTTGAATGGCGCTCTCGACCTCTACGTATTCGTCCGGCGAATGATGGTTGCCGCCTGACGGACCAAAGATTAGCGTAGGCAATTTAGCGCGGGTAGCCAAGTAGTTGAAGTCGCCCAGGCTGTTGAAGTAAGAAATAGAGACGGGCTTGCCTGTCACCGAGGATGCGCTTTCTTTAAACGACACAGCATACGGATCATCAGTCGGCACGACATAGGCCTCGAACCCGTCACAGCCCTCATTGGGGGTTTCTCTAAAGGCCATAAAAACTTCCCCTTTTATTTCAGCTCTGGCTATCGCTTTTTCTACCTCTCTTTTTATATCACCTTTCGTCTCTCCCAAGGTGGTATGTCTAAACACAGAAAAAGACGCCACGTCCGGAACCGACAACGGATAGCCACCACCGTGGAATTCGAGCACACAGATGCTCCCAGGTCCCAGCCTTTCGTGCCCACGAAGTTCGCTTTTTTCTATCTCCAAGACTATCTTTGCCGCTTCGCTGACAGCGTTTATGCCCTTTTCAGGAGTGGCGCCGTGGGAGGCTTTTCCTTTAACGGTGACCGTATATTTCCACCCGCCCCTGGCGCCTAAACAGAGGGTGGGGAAGACGCTGTCGGTGAAGGCGCTGCTCGGTTCAAGTACTATAGCTACATCGACACCATCAGTTAGCCCATCGCGGATCAGGGCATCTGTGCCCAAACCATACGGACCCTCTTCATCCGATACCAAGGTGAATACAACGGAGCCGCAAAACCCTTTCGTGCTTTTGACGAATGCCCGAAGGGCTAAAAGTATGGCTGCACACCCTGCCTTCATATCCAAAACCCCAACACCGTACATCCTATCTCCTATTAGTTCAGCCCCCAAGGGATCCTTCGTCCAACCATCGCAGATCTCTACGGTGTCGAGGTGCCCGTTGAGGAGCACAGTAGGGCCATCTTTGTCGCCAGAGAGCTTTCCTATGACGTTAGCACCGCGAAAGTGCGTAATTTTGTCTTCACTGAAATGATGCAATTCAGCTGGAAGGTCATTTTTCTTAAGCCAAGCATAAGCGTATTCTACTGCGCCCTCTTCGCGAAAGTAGGGGGAATAAATATGCACCAAGTCGGAGAGGAGCGTTATCATTTCATCTCGAGAAATAAAGGGCTCCACCGCATGATCCCCCTTCATTGTCTGCCTTTCTGCAGTTTAGAACGGTTTCTTCTGGAGAGATCTGCCGGCTCTATAGATAGCCTCTGCCCATCGAAGAGTTGAGTCAACCCCTCTCTCGAAAAGGCTTTCTGGCGCTTTTCGTATTCTTCGTGGTGATATAGTCTCTCGGGATGACTTATCGCATCTTCTGGTTCGGAATATGCGACGATGACGCCCTCGTAATTTCTCAATATGACCCTCCTGTCCGAACGAGATATCACGTAATTGGGCATGACGGGGATCTTGCCTCCTCCGCCTGGAGCATCGACGATGAACGTGGGCACGGCCATGCCAGACGTGTGACCGCGGAGATATTCTATGATCTCTATCCCTTTGCTGACCGATGTCCTGAAGTGCTCAATCCCCTCGGAGAGGTCGCACTGGTAGATGTAATATGGCCGCACCCTGAGTCTCAAAAGCTGCTGATTGAGCTCCCTAAAAATATAGGGGGAATCGTTTACTCCTCTCAAAAGCACCGACTGATTTCCCAAGGGGATCCCAGCATCAGCAAGCATTGCACAGGCTCTCTTCGACTCTTCGGTAATCTCTTTGGGATGGTTAAAGTGTGTATTGAACCATAAAGGGTGATACTTTTTCAGCATTGCGCACAGCTTTTCTGTGATCCTTTGAGGGCATACGACCGGCATGCGAGAGCCTATTCTTATAATCTCCACATGAGGGATGTCTCTCAGCTCGGAGAGGATCCATTCAAGAGGTTCGTCATCCAGTGTCAACGGGTCACCGCCTGAGACCAACACATCTCTCACTGACGGTGTCTGTCTGACGTACTCTATGCAGCGTTCTATCTTGTCCTTAGGGAATGCCTTATCGGTCTCGCCGGCGTGGCGGCGGCGCGTGCAGTGGCGGCAATACATCGAACATTGATCCGTGACCAACAACAAGACTCTGTCCGGATAGCGATGCGTGAGGCCAGGTGTGGGTGAGTCGATATCCTCATGCAGAGGATCGTGCAGATCGGCGGCTGAAATGTAGGTCTCCCGCAGCGTAGGAATGGCCTGCAAGCGTATTGGACATGTCGAGTCGGAAGTGTCCATGAGAGAAGCATAATATGGAGTGATGGCCATTCTGAGGCGGGCAAGGCTCTGCTCTATAGCGGAAGCCTCTTCCTCGCTCAAGGGGACTACCTGGCGCAGTTCTTTTACCGTAGCTATTCTGTTGGCGAACTGCCACCTCCAATCATCCCAATCTTCCTCCTTCACGTCCTTCCATAAGGATATATTCCTATAATCTCGCATATCGCATCCTCCTAACTTTGAGATAGTCCTCATCGAGAGGACCGGTAAGGAACCTGCCACAATTCCTGGCCTTGAGGCAAGTGCTGAAGCAAACTGCACAGACTTTTGGCTGCTTCGTCCGCAGCTACGAGCAAGAGTGGCTCTTGTAACCTTGGGGACGGGAGGGCTCCGTGAAGCAACGCCACCGCCTCCTTGGCACTGTAGCAATACTCTACGGCCAGCGCCACAGACGCCGGTTCAGGCAAGCGCACGTAAGCATTTTCAACCTTGTTTTGCAGGGCCAATGCGACTCGCTCTAACCTCCTTTTGAGCGTCTCATCCAAGGGCCCCTCAAAGCGAAACCGCCCCTTTTCCTCTGTTTCTACGCCCAAAGCGGCGTATAAGCGCGCCTCTGAGGTCCACGTGCCTGGCGGTAGTAACAGCGAAAGCAAGGCCCTGTCGCTCATCGGTAGATCGAGCCCTATGCGCGGCGCTATACGGTAACCGCTTGTTAGCTTAGGCAGCGCCACTGCCGGTAATTCCTCAAACGCTACGAGTTCTAAGGCCTCAGCCCACGGCCCGACCAAGCCCTCTATGATTTGCCAAAGCGACTGGTCTACTCTGGAACTCATGCGAAGGGCTTGATTGACCATCACAAGACCGCTCCCGAAAGAGCCGTCTAAAAAAACGGAGCAACCTTTCGTCTTCACGAGCTCGACGGCCGCTAAAAGTTCGAGCATAATCATCCGCGCGCGCAAGAGAAATTCCGACTCTGGCGTATGGGGTATGAGGTGAACTTCGCCTGTGGCCAATGGAGCGCCTTTCTCAGGCGCGGCTGCCACTGCAACTATAGCCACAGCATCGCCGAGCCTCCTGGTCGCGGCATATGCCCCGTCTACGGCCCAAAGTTCGTCGTTCGACGACGGCGGCAGAGGAAGAAAGCAACCCATATCCTTCAGCCTCTGCGATGTCGCCCTCAAACGAGCGCCGAGCGAGCTGGCCAACGCCTTTGAACGATCGTCCAGTTCTTTTTGAGAAGCCAAGACAGCTTGAACGGCCTCTTGGTATCCCTTAAGCAGGTTCATCTGACTTCCCCCCAAGGCCATTTGCAAAGAGGAAGGAGTGCGGGTCTGTAAAGGCAGACAGGAAAAGGGGCTGACCTGAGAAGGCCAAAGGCGAAATAGGGCCCAAAAGCATAAAGTTATATTCTCTGGATGAAGGTTCAAGCGCAGCGTGCGGATCTGGAAAGCGCTGGTAGATGGATATGGCGCGCTGGTCGCCCCCAGACAGCTCTCTCAGAGCTTGAAGCTCGCTGCCGCTGTTCAGGCCGTAGCCGACCAAGAGCACTCTGAGTTGAGAAACGACCTCTGGATGAAGGCTCGCGAGCGTCTGACTCACCAAAAGCCACCCTATCCCGTATTTGCGCGTCTCGCGGCTCGCCTCCACCAAAAGATCGCGTATCGCTTCCTTTTGCCCGTCAAGCATCCCTCTCGGTATAAAACGATGGGCTTCATCGAGGACCACCATCGTATTCAGCCGCTTTCCTTTCAAATAGGCGATTTCTCCGCGCTCTCTGAGCGATGACAATAGGCGCAATATGAGCATGCCTTGGATCTCTTCGTTCCACAATATATTGCGGCTTCCGGCAGCGATGGATGTGCCGGCCTCAAGCCCTTCCCTCGACAGGTTTACAACCACCACCTTGCCACTGGTTACCACCTCTTCGACCAAGGCCGAGACACTCACGGTGCCAGGTCTTTTGTCGTCGAAGAGCGAGGCCATGGAGCTCCACGCCCTCCACAGGTCTTCCTTTATAGATGGCACTTCCCAATACCCCACAGCTTGCTGCAACTTAGCGGTAGCCGAGTCGGATACGTAGACACGCTTCACAAAACTCTCGTCGCACACGGCCTTGCCGACCTCATCGAAAGCCTCGCGGCTCGCTAATCTATTCAAGGCAAAACCAGCCTTTTGCAATGAAATGCTCAGCAGCTCGGCGGCTAAGGCACGCTTCTCTCCGCGCGGATATCCGAGCCATTGAAAGAGGACAGCCTGACCGATCACATCTTTGAAGAGATCCCAACTGTCCAAGACCAGGTTTCGCAGGGGAACCAAGACCAATCTCTTTCCGAAGTCATTCTCTACCACTTCACCCCATTTTAGACGAAAGCCTTCATCGTTGGAAGGCAAATTCCAGGCATCGCGGGAAAATTCCCCCTGAGGATCCAAGATGAAGACGGACGTCTCGGGATGGCGTGCGAATCCGAGCAGAAGCAACTTGGCCAAGACCGACTTGCCTGAGCCGGTCTTTCCGAATATGCCCATGTGATACGTATCTCCGGCCCCGCCCTCGCCGGAGCGAAAGTGGCGCACCCAAGTGGGAAGGAGTATTCGCCTTTCCTTCGCACCGCTGTAGGCTGTGCCAAGGAAGAAGAGGTCATCGGTCTGTTTGGCGAAGAGGCGCTCTATGAAGGCATTATCGACCAAACAGACGGGCGTTCCCGAAGGAGGAACCGTACCCATCATCGACGGAAGCACCGTCCTGCCGTGTTCCTTAGAAGATCTGGCAAACGTAGCCGTGACTTGGATTTCTGCCCTGTAGAGATCCTCTGAGGCTGAAGCCGGTATCTTACCGAGGCGCGACACGACTGAGCGCGCCGTGGTTCCCTCGAGCAGGTCGTTTCGCATCTCCACCGACATGATCTGACCCACAGTCAGCGTATCGACACCGTCTTGTACAAAGGGGATTGCAATCCATTCTCCGACGAGAGACTCTTTTGTCTTATCCATCAAGATGTCTGCGCTCATCCGTTCCGTCGAGTTAGGAGAGCCCACCACCCCTATCTGAGCCGATGCCACATCGTCCCACCAAGCAGGGAACCTATTTTCTGCCCTCTCTTCCACTCCCGGCATGGGCGAAGGCCCTTCAAGGCGGGCCCACGCAGCGGGATCAAAGGCATTTTCGTTCATCTTACTGACACCCTCCCGTCGTCAACCTCCCAGCGGCGCGGAAAAGCCGCAGCCACATCGGGCTCATGGGTTATCACTCCCACAAAGGCCCTCTGCCCCATCGTATTTAAAACGTCTACCATCTGCTCAAGGTGTGCGTCGTCGAGCATGGCTAATCCCTCGTCTATAAAGAGGACGCCCTGAAAACCGAGCCTCATTGCAAGACAACGCAGCATAAGTAATGCCACTAATGAGCGCTCGCCACCAGAAAGGCCCGATGCGGGGCGTTCTTCACCACCCTGAATCACCCCAATGACACCATCTCTCGAAAACAAACGCCACGGCTTGTCCGAGAGCTGCTCGTTGACCCACCCCAATATCTCCGCCGTAATTCGATTGCTCACATACTGAATGAAACCCCTACCCTGGGTGAGCTTGACCAGCTTGGTCGCCGCTCTTAGCGGCAACTCAAGGGCACGGCGCTCGTCTCTCGCCGCTTTAAGGCTCTTTTCAAGGTACCTTCGATGTTCTAACGCCGAGTGCTCGGCTGAAAGCTGACCTACAACAGATTCGAAGGCCTTATCTTCGTCAGCTATTGCCGCTTCTAAAACCTCGCGAGACGGGGGCTCGCTCGGCAAGCCACTTAAAAATCGCTTTAATTCTTCCTTCGCAGCCTCGAGAGTGCGAAGAGCCCCTTCGTATTCTGCCCTAACTTTTAAGATTTCGCTTGCTTCGACCGGCGGAAAGGATTCGACGACGGCGCTCCTTAACTCTTCCACCGCCCACTTGTTGAGGCTCTGCAATTTCCTCCACTCCAAAGCGGAGCGCCGTAGGTCGTCAAGCTCCTGTGTCATCCTTCCCTTTAGGGCGCTGATCTCCAGGCGCTCTCGCTCCGTCTCTCTCTCAAGCGGCCGTATCCCTTCGTTGACCCTCTCTCCGCGATCTCTTATCTCATCGATCTGCACCAAGAGCTTCTCTCTCGCGCGTGCTGCCTCGATGATTAAATCGATTTTTTCTTCATCCGCCAGATCTTCAGGGAGCGCCTTCAGGCTCCTTTCGGCCTTATCGCTTTCCTCAACACACAGGGCAAGCTGCCCTGTCATTTTTTGTTCTATTGAGCGCAACTCGCCTATTCGCTTCTCTAAGACTTCAGGCTGCTCTTCTGCTCGCTCTTCGCTGTCAGATACAGGAAGCGACATGAGCTCCTGGCGCACTCTCTGCCCTCGAAGTAGCGACTCGTAGCAGCGCTGCTTGAGCAAAGCCCACTTGGACAAAGCACGCTGCAATCCAGAGGCTTCGAGCGTGCGCGCCAATTCGGCGACGTTCAGCCTCTTTTTTATCTCTTCGACGTACAGAACGCCATCGGGTGCGAGAAACGAAAGCCATGCCAGGAGGGAGCGACGCACGCTCGAAACGGCCTCGGCCAGCTCTCTGCTGTATTTACGATGCTCCTCCAGTATCTGGTCGAACATTCTCTCAAGTTCATAGCGCCTGGCTGACAAGAGTTTAGCCTCAGCTTTTTCTCGCTCGCGAATTAGCCCATCGATTTTCTGAGATAGCTCTGCAGTGCGAGTGCTCATCTCCTTTGCCCTATCCAAAAACCTGCGAGCTTCCATTGCGAGATCGACACGCGATGCCAAAGGTTCTACCTCTTTCCTTGCAGCTTGAGCTTCTGTATAAGCCTTGCGCAATCCGTTGCGCTGCTCTTCAAGGTGAAAGAGCCTGCTTTCGATTTCTTCAAGTTTAATCTCGTGGCGGCGAAGTTCAGACTTGGAGGATCCGTATTTTGAAGCTGCCTCTCTGAGCTGAGAGAGAGCAGAAAAAGCCTGGGCCATACGAAGCTGCCTTTGCAGTTTAGCCTGCCGTATCTCGGCCTCTTTGAGGCTCAACTGCGCGCTACTTTCGCGAAGGACGAGGTCGTCGAGCTTCTTTCTCGCCTCTAAGGCAACTCTCAAGCCCTGGAGACGTTCTTTTCGCTCATTTATCACCTTTTCCAAATTCAGGAGCCTCGAAAGTAATTCTTCTTCTTCGGGCAAAACCTCAAGTTCGTGCTGGAGCGCTTCTATTTTCCCTTTTATCGAGGCTTCGCTCGCGGAGGCGATGCGCCCTAATTCTTTTGCTCCATCTTGAAGCGCTTCTTCAGCTTCTAGGCCGAGGACGGCAGAAAGTACCTGCCATCGCTCTGTAGGGGTCGAGTCCACAAGACGCGTGACGAGTCCTTGAGGTATAAAGGCCGTGGATAAAAAAGCTTCCTTAAGCCTCTTAACGTCGTTTTCCGAGAGCGCCCTATCCCATGGGTTCAGCGCTTTGGCTATCTGAAGATTCACCTCTCGGACAGTTGACGCAATCGGAAGCCATTCTTCGCCCCCTTGGCGCTCGAGAAATGCCTCCTGGCGGCGCTCCTTGCCGAAATTTCGGCGGACCCTGTAGCGGAGGCCTTTAGCTTCGAAGAGACACGCTACCTCGCCACGGCTTGATCCGATCCTCACGAGCTCGCCGTGTTTTACCGGCCTTACAGGGGTTGACTCACCGAACAGCGCCAATAACAAGGCATCGAGGATGGAACTCTTGCCAGCGCCATTGGGGCCAACTATAGCCACAGCCCCTGGTTCAAAGGATAAAGAAGCAGATTTGAGGCCCAGTATGTCGCGCACATGAAGATCGATCAGCCTCATTGCTGCATTCCCCTGATGCTACACAATCTCTCCCAGATCGCCGCGGGGTCATCGCCATGTAAAAGAAAAACGCCGGCCTCGCAAAGCATATCCCTCAATACGTCGTCTTGCTCCATTTCGCCTACGTAGCGCTTCCACAGCTCGTTTACATTCAATTCATACAGGGAGTCGTCTTTCCCTTCCCTCTGAGGTCGGAGGGCGGAGATGGTAACAATTTGCCCTCCCTTCTCCAGTGCCTTGAAGCGCTCGAAGAGTTGTGAATCGTTGAGGCTCGCTCTCTCGAGAGCGACGCGCACGAAGACATCGGAGGAAAGACGGTTCAAGTCTGATTCAAGCTTGGCCATAGCCTCATTTTCATCGGCATATTTGAGCGTCTTCAACGGTCTCCCTTCCAGCCTTAGGGCCCGCAGAGACCCTTCCTCGACCAAAAAACAGCCCAATGGTTTGCCTTCCTCTGCAAAGTCCAAACGAAAGAGCGGACCGCAATAGAATGCTTTAAACGCTTTGACTTTTGAAGGTATATCGCCATGCCTGTGGATATGACCGCAAATGGCCGTCTCTACACCAAGCCCTATAAGGCCGTCGATGGGGAGCGTAACCTCAAAGTCAGCCGGCGCACTACCCTCTATGGCAAGATGTGCCATGGCTATGGGGATTCCCTGCGGTGAAGATTGTGCCCACGCGTCTTCCAACAACTTTATAATGCCTTCGGGTGGCAGTTGATGCAATCTGAGATATGGTATGAGCAATAGCCTGTAAGGACCGAGGTTGATGCTCGTGGGTTGGTTTACGATTTTGAGGCGGCTTTCCCCTTCGAGGATCTCCCATACTTTTATGCCGCTCCAGTCGTGGTTGCCCTTCAATAGCAAAACCATAGGGCGCTGCGGTTGATCCAAAAGGCGCCTCAAGGACG